>JAQBYL010000492.1 GCA_027622495.1 Pseudomonadota bacterium | reverse complement strand
CTTGGTGGTCCGTGGCACCATCTCCATGGATATGGCGGTGACCCCCCGTGCCGCAATGGTTTCGACCAGAGGTTTTTCGTTGAACGGGTCCAGAAAGCTGATTTGAATGGCACCACTCTTCAGTTTGTCGACTTCCGCCGCGTCTGGTTTGCGCACCCGCAGAACGATATCGGCACCTAAAATCAGATCGCGATCGGTTTCGACTTTCGCACCGGCTTCGACATATTCCGAGTCTTTGAAACTGGCATTGGACCCGACACCGGCCTCGACCATCACCGTGAATCCCGCATCAACAAGTTTTTTTACACTTTGCGGAACCAGTGCTGCGCGTAGTTCACCTGGCCAGGTTTCCCGCGGTACGCCAATCAGCATGCGTTCCCCTCCTAAACAAAACGCGCGACCTTAAAGTCGCGCACAAAAACCGGCGAGCGTACGCAACCCCGGGACGAAAACAATTCACATGTTAATTCAACCTTGCATCTGCTGGCGACAATTTCCAGAATCGCAGCAGGAGTTGTGGGGTCAGGGTATGGTGCCGGGGTAAAGTTCTGCGCTTGACGCAGGATCACGAGCACGAAATTGGGGAGTGTATGGGTCAGGGACTGAGCAACCGTGCGGCGCTTGTTGCTGTACTCGTTGCCTTTGCGGTAGGTTTGATTGGCAGTCTCGCCGTCCGCCCACCCGGTGGGAACGCAGCAATCGCGCCAAATGACAGTAGCGATCTGGTCAACAGGCGTATTCACTGGCGGATGCCTGTTTCGTTCCAGAGCACCCTGCCCGTCATTGGCGACAATCCGGTCTATGTCACCGAAATGATTCGACGCACCAGCAGCGGTGCCGTGGACCTGACGATCTATGAGCCCGGCGAAGTTGTCCCTGCCTTCAGCATCACCGACGCCGTTCGCGACGGCAAAGTAGAAGTCGGTTACACCTGGCTTGGCTACGATCAGGGCAAAATCCCGGCATCCGCCCTGATTGGTGCAGTGCCCTTTGGCATGGAGCCCTGGGAGTTCGCCGCCTGGTGGTTCGAAGGCGGCGGGCGTGAACTGGGCGAAGCTCTCTACAAACCACACAACGTCCATCCGATTTTCTGTGGCCTCACCGGGCCAGAAACCGCAGGCTGGTTCCGCAAACGCATCGACTCCCTGGAAGACATCCGCGGTCTGAAAATCCGCTTCGCTGGAATCGGCGGCAAAGTCATTGAACAGCTGGGCGCCTCGGTGACCATGCTGCCCGGTGGTGAGATCTTTCAGGCCCTGGAGAAAGGTGCCATTGACGCCAGCGAGTTTGCTCTGCCGATTGTGGATCAGGCGCTTGGTTTCAACCGGGTCGCCAAGTTCAACTACTACCCCGGCTGGCATCAACCAGCGACCTCCTCGCACATGGTGGTGAATCTGGAGCGCTGGACTAACCTGTCTGCCTCCGACAAAGCTCTGCTGGAGGTGTCCTGCACGGCTGGTGTGCTGCGGAATCTGGCCAATTCAGAGGCCTCTCAGGGCGCCATCATCAAAGGGTTCCCGGCGATCGGGGTGTCTGCTGAGACTTTACCGGTGGACGTCCTTCGCGAACTGCAGGTGGTGTCAGAGCGGGTGCTCGACGAAGAAGCCGCCAAAGACGCCGACTTCGCCAACATTCTCAAAGCACAACGGGCCTTTCGCGATGAGTACTCCCACTGGAAATCCCGCGCCTACCTGCCCCGGGACTTTTAGTGCGGAACCTGCCCCAGACTGCATTTTCACGCGTTGTAGATCCCTGGCTTACGCGCCTGGGTCAGGCCGTTTCGTGGATCTGGCTGCTTCTGTTGGTCATGATCGTGGCCAACGTTCTGCTGCGCTACGCCTTCAGCCAGGGCCGAATTGAGTTCGAAGAAATCCAGTGGCATCTGTACTCCATCGGTTTTCTGCTTGGCATGGGCTACACCTACCAGGCTGATGCACACATCCGGGTGGACGTCCTGCACGAGCGATTGACCCCACGCGCACAGGCCTGGATTGAGCTGTACGGCATCCTGCTGTTTCTGCTGCCGTTCATCGCCGTGATTCTGATCTCAAGCGTCCCTTTCGTGGTGATCAGCTATCAGCTGTCAGAAATCTCTCAGTCTCCCGGCGGCCTGCCTTTTCGCTGGGCGATCAAAGCAGCACTCCCCATCGGTTTTGTCCTGTTACTTCTGGCAACGGTGTCACGTCTGACCCGTGTGTGGGCTTTCCTGTTTTTCGAAAGACGGGGGTCCTGATGCCAGCCAACGAAATCCTCGCTCTGCTGATGTTTCTGAGCTTCATTGCCCTCGTGTTCACGGGGTTTCCGGTTGCATGGATTCTTGGTGGTCTTGCGGTGTTGTTTACGGCTCTGGCTGTGGTGCTCGAAATCGATCTGAACGTCGCGATCGGCATGGATTGGAACTACACCTCGCTGTCGGTGGACCGCATCTGGAACGTGATGGAGAACTGGGTGATGGTCGCCCTGCCCATGTTCATCTTCATGGGTCTGCTGCTCGACCGCTCCGGCATCGCTAACCAGTTGATGATCAGTTGCGCCAGATTATTCGGTGGCGTGCGCGGGGGGCTCGCAGTCACCGTCACCATTATTGGCATCCTGCTTGCCGCCACTACCGGCATCATCGGTGCATCGGTGGTTCTTCTGGCGCTCCTCGGTTTGCCGGTGATGCTCGAACACGGTTATGACAAGTCATTGGCCGCTGGCACGGTCTGCGCCGTTGGCACGTTGGGTATCCTCATTCCACCCAGCATCATGCTGGTGCTGATGGCCGATCGCATGGCCATGAGTGTTGGTGACCTTTTCTTGGGCGCCGTTTTCCCCGGCATGCTGCTCGGCGGGCTATACATTGCCTACCTTCTGATCTATGGATTTCTGCGCCCTTCGGTTGCGCCGGCAGCAGAACATGATGCGATCACCTTCAAAGCGATCGTGGATCTTTTTGTTGCGATCCTGCCGCCCGCCTTCCTGATCCTGGCCGTTTTAGGCAGCATCTTTTTTGGTCTTGCCACCCCAACGGAAGCAGCTGGCGTGGGCGCAGCCGGAGCATTGTTTCTCGCCTGGGTTAAACGCAAGCTGACCGGTCCGGTGATGAAAGAAGTGCTGCACGAAACCACGCGAACCACCGCCTTTATTTTCGCGGTGTTACTGGGTGCAACC
>JAQBYL010000491.1 GCA_027622495.1 Pseudomonadota bacterium | reverse complement strand
CGGTACCTGTTGTTTGAGTATTCGGCGGCCATGGCATTAATCGCCGCGAGCATGCCGCCGATACCAAGACCGGTGCCAAAACGGTAGGCAGACAGGATTTCAACACGGCCGGCCGTTGATGCCAGAAACATACCCGCGGCCATGATGATCAGGCTGAGAAGGATTGTCGGGCGTCGACCGATGCGATCGGCGATCGACCCGATGACGATAGAGCCCACCGCCATGCCGAGCAGTTCCATGGACAGAACAATACCGAGGACAGCTCGATCGACACCCCACTCGGCCGCGATACCGGGGGATGCGAAACTGATGGACAGCACATCGAAGCCATCCAGTGCATTCAGGGCAACACAGATTGCAACGGCGCTGATCTGAAACCAGCCCATCGGTTCTCGCGCGAGGATGTCCCGCGGGTCCTCGCTTAGACTTTGCTGGCTCAATGGCTGACGATCTTCATCAGGTAGAAGGTACACGGGCAGAGGTGTTTTGTAGAGAGTGAGCCATGGCGGCACCGGAAACTGGTGATCGCAAATAAATTGCACAGCCAATACCCCGTCGCTAAAGTTGCCGCCCATGTCTGTCCTGCATACCTATCGAGAGCAGATCCAGCGTGGCGAGCTCGTTGAAGATCCGGTTCAGACTGAGACGGTGCGCTTGCTCGATGATCTGGAGCAACGTCTGGCGGCGCACCAGCAGGCTCGCTCAAAGCGGATTGTGAAGTGGCTGCCTAAACGTCTTCGACCGGGGCTCGAAGCGGTTCAGGGTCTGTATCTGTGGGGTGGTGTCGGTCGCGGCAAGACCATGCTGATGGACATGTTTTACGCCTCGCTCCCTGAAGAGGGTAAAAAGCGCATCCACTTTCATCGTTTCATGCGCGGCGTCCACCACGACCTGACCCGCCTTGCGAATGATGATGGAACAGCTGATCCGCTGCAGGTGATCGCGGATGAGTTTGCGCGTGACCATCATGTTCTTTGTTTCGATGAGTTTTTCGTGTCGGATATTGCCGACGCCATGATTCTCGGTGAACTCTTGAGCGGCATGTTTGACCGCGGCGTCACGCTCGTCGCAACCTCCAACGTGGAGCCGGACCGTCTGTATGAAGATGGGCTGCAGCGGCGGCGCTTTTTGCCGGCAATCGACAAGCTCAAAACCCACACTCTGGTTCATCATGTGGGCGGTGACGTGGATTACCGGTTGCGGGTTCTCAAAGCGGCGGAAATCTACCACTCACCCCTGGATTCTGATGCTGCGGCGAACATGCAGCGTTATTTCACGGCGCTGGCGCCTGAGGCGCCGCGCACCGACGTCGACATCGAGGTGGAAAAACGCCAGATTCGCGTGCGGCAGCTTGCCGACGATGTCGGCTGGTTTGATTTTGCCAGCCTCTGCGAAGGGCCGCGCAGTCAGAACGATTACATAGAGCTCGCCAGAATATTCCACGCTGTGCTGCTGTCAGATGTTAAGCAGTTCACAACCCGCAACGAAGACAGCGCTCGGCGGTTTATCGCCCTGGTGGATGAGTTCTACGACCGCAACGTGAAGCTGATCATCTCAGCCGAAGTGCCCATCCTGAGCCTGTATGCGGGGAAACGTCTGCAGTTTGAGTTCGAGCGTACCGTCAGCCGATTGCTCGAGATGCAGTCGCACGAGTATCTGGCACGAACCCACAAAGCCTGAGTAGAGGCCCGTCACACCACGGTTTGGGGTGAGCGCAGCGCAGCCCGTGGGGTGGCCTGGATCGGGGAAATTGCCAGTGTTGTAAATGACCGGGCGCTTCGCTAAGATTCGCGTCCCAAAATTCGGGCCTACTTTTAGCTCATGAAAACCATCAGTATGCGAGCGCAGGACGTACAGCGATCCTGGTTCGTCGTCGACGCGCAAGATAAGGTGCTGGGTCGTCTGGCGAGCGAAATTGCTCATCGCCTTCGCGGCAAGCACAAGCCCGAGTACACCCCTCACGTCGACACCGGCGATTACATTGTGGTGGTAAACGCCGACAAGGTCCGCGTCACAGGCAATAAAGAGACCGGCAAGATCTATTGGCGCCACAGCGGCTACCCGGGCGGTATCCGCGGTGTCAGCGTCGCAAAGATGCGTGAAACCTTCCCCGAACGTATCATCGAGAAAGCGGTAAAAGGCATGTTGCCACGCAATCCGCTGGGTCGGGCAATGTTCCGCAAACTCAAGGTCTACGCCGGTACCGAGCATCCGCACACCGCGCAGCAACCAACACCTCTGGAGTTGTAACTAAATGGCAAACGTTGACTATGGCACCGGGCGCCGTAAGACCTCTACAGCTCGTGTGTTTCTTCGCAGTGGCAGCGGCCAGATCGTGGTCAACAACCTGCCGCTGGATAAATATTTCGGGCGCCAGACATCACGCATGGTGGTCCGCCAGGCGCTTGAAGTGGTTGGGATGCTCGACAAAGTTGATATCAAAGTGAGCGTTCTGGGTGGCGGTAACTCAGGTCAAGCAGGGGCGATCCGACACGGAATTGCGCGGGCTTTAGTTGAGCACGACGAGACGTTGAGACCCCCTCTGCGACAGGCAGGTTTCCTGACACGGGATGCTCGAGCTGTAGAACGTAAGAAAGTGGGTCTGCGCAAAGCTCGCAAACGTCCACAGTTCTCCAAACGCTGACAGTTCATCTTTCGTTCCTGCGCGCTGCCTTCTGGCGCGCGCAAACGGGCAATCCGTGCAGGCCTGTGGCCACACCGACTTGACAGCTGTGCTAAAATTTCCCAGCTGCCGAAGGTGACGATCTTGAGTTGCCTTTAGGCAAATAATAAAACGAAAAGCGGGGGCATTTAAGTGAGTGACGAGGTCACTGACGCTGACGTTGGTGGTGGCGATGCTGGGTCGAGCGTGGTCAACAAACAAAGGCGTTATTTCCTGATTGGCGCGACCTCGGCGGTCGGTGCGATTGGTGTGGCAGGTGCCGCAGTACCCTTTATCAAAAGCTGGTTTCCGAGTGCCAAGGCACGTGCAGCAGGCGCACCAGTAAAAATCGAATTCAGTAAGCTCAAGCCGGGCGAGATCCTCGGGCCGATCCCCGCGTGGCGTGGGAAACCGGTTTTTGTGGTCTATCGGGATGCGCAAGTGATTGAGCGGCTGAAGACAGGCGCAACCAATCTTGCTGATCCTGAATCAG
>JAQBYL010000490.1 GCA_027622495.1 Pseudomonadota bacterium | reverse complement strand
CAGCGAACCGGCCAGGCCGAATGGTGTGTATCAATCACATAGGTATGAGTGTGGGTCAGCGGGTCGTGCTGGTGTTTGTGCCGATGCGGTTCACTGCCTTCCCAGCCTTCATGCGCATGCTGATGATGTTCGTCATGCACGTGCATATGCTCATGCGCGGTGGACTCATGGGTATGCTCAAGATCGCTCACATCTCGTGCCGGCCATAAGCGCAGCGCGGCCACAGTCGCTGCGAGACTCACCAGCGCAAGAACGGTAAACGCCACAGTCATATTGAACACACTTCCGAGGTATCCGGCGAGCGGATAAGCGATCAGCCAACAGGCGTGCGACAACGCAAACTGTGCGGCAAACAGAGCAGGCCGGTCGGCGTCGACCGCAGACCGCTTGAGCAGGCGCCCCGCGGGTGTCGCAACCAGCGATCCACCAGCACCAACCACAAACCAGGTGAACATGAGTGCACTCAGATCCGGTTGTATCAAACCGATCAGAAGGCCGGCTGCCAGCAGACCGCCTCCAGCGAGCATGCAGGGCCGGTCAGGATATCGATCGAGCACACGCGGCAAGATCAGGGCAACGATCATGGAACCCGCACCGGACGCGGCAAAGGCCATCGCCGCATCGACCTGTGTACCACCCAGATTGTCGCGCACGTAGACCACGGTGTTCACAATAACCATTGCGCCTGCCATGGCGGCTGCCAGCGACAGTGCCAGCAGACCACGCAACCGTGGCGTGTTCACATAGGAGCGCATCCCGAATGTCAGGTTCTGCCAGATTCCCCCTTCCCGCAGGGATGGTTTCGGTGACGGCAGGCGCACTGAGAACACCAGCATTGCCGAGATCAGAAAGGTCAAACCATTGACGGTAAATAACACGTCGTAGCTCATGATCGCCAGAGCGAGCGCCGCAAGAGTCGGACTCAGCAGGTTTTCCAGATCGTAGGCCATCCGCGAAAGAGACAAGGCACGGGTGTATTGAGCATCGTCTGGCAGAATGTCTGGTATGGTCGCCTGAAATGTCGGCGTGAACGCGGCGGAGAATGCATTGAGAAAAAAGATCAACGCATAGATCTGCCAGACTTCCGTAACGAACGGCAAACACACAACCACACCTGCCCGCGCAAGATCCAGAGCAATCAGGAACGGTCGGCGCGGCAGGCGGTGAGCGATCGCACCAGCGATCGGTGCTATGCCCACATAGGCAACCATTTTCAATGCCAGAGCAGTCCCCAGCACCGCACCGGCATTACCGCCAGCCAGATCGTAGGCAAGCAACGCAAGCGCAACCGTAGTCAGTCCCGTTCCCACAAGCGCCGTGACCTGCGCACTCAGCAGTCTGCGATAAGTTGGGTTCGCAAGAGGTGAAACCGTCATCGGCAAGGTTCAGGGTCGTTAGCAACTTGCCAGAGTAAACCCAGGAATCGGGTCAGGGTAAAGTGCCAGCGTAAAAACCCTTGTCACATCGACCTTTCCTGCAGCCCGCTCCTCCGACCCCACGATTTGCTCTTCAATCGCGGTGCGAGTGCTTTCAACATGAGCAGACCGGCGCTTAAAAGGCTGCCTGCTGTGGCGGCAAACATGTCTTTGTGGGCATCCCAGCCGTCGCCTTGCGTGCCCAGGAATGCCATGCCTTCGTCGCTGCCGAACATCAGGCAGGCACCCCACTCGAAGAATTCGTACAGGAGGGAACTGCACATGACCATGGCCAACGCATTCATCGCTGCACGACCGACGCTGTAACCACGCGCGCGAAGCCACTCGACCATTGGCAATGTCAGCAGCGCGCCATATAAAAGGTGCACAGCGCGGTCAAAGTGATTGCGCGGCGTAAACCACGGTCCCTGGTCAACACCGAGCGCACGCAGCCAATCCTGGTAAGGCACCTCGGAGTAGGTGAAGTGCGCACCGACGGCGTGCAGGGTTAGAAAACCGACCACCGCGGCAAGCGTGCTCCCCGACCACTGGATCAATCGATAGCTGAACAGAAAGACAGCTACAAAACTCACCACCAGCAGGTTTTCCAGCCCCCAGGTGAAACGGTCAACGGGGGCGATCGCAGCATTACGCCGACATACACACACTGCTCCTGCGTCTGGGTTATGTGAGCGCCTGGGTCGATCCATGGGTTGCGGCATTGTCTGATCCCACCCAGCGCGAGACCGCTGCAATGCAACTTGATCTCGCGATCGACCGTGGCGAAATTCCGATGCGAGTCCGCTTCGGGCTCTGGGTGCTGCTCAAGGATGCTGACCGCGCCTTCCGCGACTTCGACACCAGTCTCTTAACTCAAGACATCGAGTTTCTGTGGACAGATGAAACTCAATTCCTGCGATCCGACCCGCGCTTTGCACAGCTACTGGAAAGCCTGGAAATCGCCGATCAGCGGTGAGGCTCGTGTCCGCCCGTAACCGGTGAATATAAAGTTCAGGTCAAATGTGAGCCGCTAAGACCGCTGACCGAAGCTTCTCCTGCGTTGGTCCCGGGCCGACTGGACTTCCGCAAATATCTCTTTCGGATCCACAGCGCAGGCTTCTGAGGAAAGCACTTCACGGATCCGGTCCGGTTGAATACGATAGACAAAACCATCTGACGCCCGACGCAGAAATCCTGAATCAACCAGATCGCGGCGCAAGGTCACATAGTCCAGACTATCTTGCGTTGAGATGTCATCCAGCCATGCAGACAAATGAACGTTGATCTGCGTTTCATCGAAGATGCCGTCGCGATCCAGGCCGCTCAGCGATAAAGCCATCAGCACGTCCGCATCCTCACGTTTCTTCGGCAATCGGCGCAGTTGACCACCGTGAAAGATCCGTCGCAGCAGCGCAACAACCGCGTCTTTATCAATCATCCAAACGCTCCCCTGCGCACATACTCATGCGCGCCCATTCTACGCAAGCGTCGACCCTCTTCAACTGTGCTCATCCCAGCCCGGCGCGATATCGTCGAATGTAAAGGCGTGGTCGTCGTCGCCCCGGCCATTGTGGAAAATTTCTGCCCAATTCGATTTTTCGAAATAGATTTCCAGGCGATTGCCTTCCGGATCGGAAAAATATACAGATCGCTGATTGGTGTGATCAAGCAGCGCCTGAATATCAACCTCATGTTCAACCAGCACCTCATGGGCAGCGCGCAGGTCCGCATAGCTTGCCACC
>JAQBYL010000489.1 GCA_027622495.1 Pseudomonadota bacterium | reverse complement strand
GGTGACTCAAATCCTTCAACAACATCGAGCATGACCGGTTGTCCACCCAGAGCGTGGATCCTTGTCGCAACCGCCTGGCCGACAATTCCGGCACCCCCGGTGACCACAACGGTTTTATTTTTGAAGTCGATCATTCAATTACCTTTATCTGGCCGTTTCTTTACAACGGTTGATCATGGCAACTTTTTACTGATTTTTCACCGCAAAGCTTGCTATGGTCGCGCCTTCTAGATTTACGCCTCAGGTGTACGGGTTCGACGTGGGTGCAGTGCGAAGATATTGGCTGGTATGTGGGCTGCTCGCCGGTGTGTTGTTGGCGGTCTCTCACAGCGTTCGCGCTGCTGCGTCTGAACCAACAGCCGAGTCGAATACCGGTGCAGTAACACAACCTGCAAGCCTCGATATCGCCGGTGGTTCTCAACGAGCACTACTTGAGATCCGCAATGTTACGGCAGTTCTGGATCCACTGGGAGACGTGAGCCAGGAACAGACTCTGCTCACCCAGTTGAACGATCGCTTCATGCTCCTGGTTCCCGCAGACGAGCCTGTCGACGAATGGATCACAAGCCTGTCGCAGGCGGAATTCAACAGTCTTCAAGTGGAACTGAGTTCAATCAACAACGGCGCAGGTTCGCTCCTTCAGAGGCTCACAAGTCAGGCAAGCAAGATCGAACAGGGTATTGCCACGGTGCGATTATTGTCCCGGAACTGGCAGGAGGTTCTAGAGAACCAAGAGGACCTGGCTGAGTCGCTGAAGGAGCGTATCCTCGATGTGCAGGCACGCGGCACAGCTCTGCTCACTTCTTCGAACAGCAAACTGAACGCAGTTGCAGAACTGCAGAGTATGGCTCTGGACCTGCAGCGCCAGGTTCAACAGGCGCATCAACAGCTTCGAACCCTGGTCAGCGAACGCAAGCGTCAGCTTCTGATCTTCACCGAACCGCCAATCTGGGCAGCACAGAAATCGCGCCCTGAAGTTCCAGGGACCGGTTTGCGGGGCATTCTACACAAGCCAGCTGAAGACATCGTACGTTTTGCCGAGTTGCAGAAATTCGAGATCGCAACACTGTTTGCTCTGTTGGCTTTAATGCTGTGGTGGACAGGTTATGCGCGCAAGTCAGCACTGCTTGATCACGAGACGTCCACCTTCATCAATCAACCTGTGTCAACCGGCCTGCTGGTCTGGTTGTTGCTGATATTGATCGTGTTTCCGCTCCCCGCGACCCTGCAGTTTATCGTTCGAGTGCTGACTCTGCTGGTCGGGGTTCGAGTTTTGACCAGTCTATTACCGGTGCAACTGCTTTATCCGGTTTACCTGGGCGCGGGTCTGTACATTATCGATGCGCTTTTATCGGGTGCTGACACCACTCTTTTCATACCGCGTCTCCTGCTTTTGCTCTTAGGA
The DNA here is from genome assembly GCA_027622495.1 of Pseudomonadota bacterium. Taxonomy (GTDB): domain Bacteria; phylum Pseudomonadota; class Gammaproteobacteria; order Pseudomonadales; family Azotimanducaceae; genus JAQBYL01. The sequence continues at coordinate 1,762 of JAQBYL010000489.1, read as the reverse complement.
ACCGGTGCGCTGTTCATCAGCCTTGCTGTCTATCGCAAACAGCACATTGCCGCCCTTGTCAGTTTTTCCGGCCTGCCTGCGATTGTGCATGCATTTTCGATGCGCTCGCTGAGCGCAATTGCCACTGTCGGCCTGCTTACAAACATCTTCGGTAACGTTCTTCTTGCACAACTGCTGATCAGTGGAACTGTCCGTTCCTTCATTACTTTTTTCGTCATTTTCGCCAGCCGTACGATTCTGATCGAAGCCCTGAACCTGACACTCGCATCACCTCTCCTCACCGGTTTCCGATCCCTGTCTAACCATCGTCAGAAGATTGTTCAAGGTGCACGGAAACCGTTCATTCTCGGCGGTCTGTTCCTGTGGATCTGGGCGACCCTGACCGCCTTCGACCTGGAAGCGACTGCGCAAAACGCGGTTGTAAGCCTGTTAGCCGCCGGTTGGACCATCGGCAATGTGGACATCTCGGTGGGCCGTATCGTGTCTTTTGTGCTTGCCGTCCGGGTGAGCATCTGGATCTCGCGCATCACCAGGACTCTGTTGCAGGAGGATGTTCTGCCGAACATGCTGCTGCCCCGTGGTGTACCGCACACCATATCGGTATCGGTGCACTACGCCATCATGCTGTTTGGTTTGCTGATCGCTGCTGGTTTTCTGGGTGTGAACATGTCGAGCCTGACGTTGATCGTCGGCGCCCTGGGTGTGGGCATCGGTTTCGGTCTGCAGAACCTGGTAAACAACTTCATATCCGGCCTGATCCTTATTTTTGAAAGACCCATTCAGATCGGTGACGCAGTCCAGGTGGGAGAATTGTTCGGGCGGGTAACCCAGATCGGGTTGCGCGCCAGCCGGGTTCAGACCTTCAGCGGATCCGAGGTCGTGGTCCCGAATGGCGACCTTGTCTCGAATCAGCTGGTCAACTGGACCCTGACTGATCGACGTCGCCGCCTGGAACTGACCATCGGCGTCAAATATGGAACCGATCCTGAAAAAGTCATCAGCCTGCTGCTCGAGGCAATCGCGCAGGACGATGGCATTCTCACCGAACCTGCGCCTATGATCATCTTCGAGGAATTTGGCGATAGTGCGTTACAGTTCCGCGCCTATGTCTGGATCGCCAATTTTGACGATGGTTTGCCAACTCGGAGCCGTCTGATGACTGCCTTTAACAGAACTCTACTGAACAACGGGATTGAGATTCCGTTTCCGCAACGGGATCTGCATCTTAAATCTGTGGCGGCAGATGCAAGTTTCAGCATCAGGCCTAACCCATTCGGCATCGGAGTCGACAAATGAAGAAAACCACCTACTGTCGCATATGCGAACCTGCCTGCGGTCTGATCGCCGAGATTGATGGCAAAAACATAACCCTTTCACCCGATCCGGATCATCCTGTTCACCGTGGATTTGCCTGTCACAAAGGGCTCACCTTCACCGAGGTTCACACGGACCCCGATCGCCTGGATTACCCGCAGAAACGATCTGCATCAAAACAGCAGCCACCGGCTTTTAAGCGCATTTCCTGGGACACCGCTGCTGACGAAATCGCGGCTGCCCTGAACCAGGTCAAGCTTGATCACGGTGACGATGTCATCGGCATGTACGTTGGTAACCCTTCGGCATTCAACTCCACCGGCCGCCTGGCGTCGCGCCAGTTTGCCCGCCAGATCGGCGTCAAATATGCGTTTGGTTCGGGCACCCAGGACTGCGCCAACAAATTCGCGGCGTCAGAAGCTGTCTTCGGTACCGTCAACTTGCACCC
>JAQBYL010000488.1 GCA_027622495.1 Pseudomonadota bacterium | reverse complement strand
CTTTTACAAGCACATCTCCCACGACTTTGAAGATGCGCTGGAGTGGAGTCACAACAAAGTCGAAGGCAAGCTTGAATACACAAGCCTTTTGTACCTGCCTAAAAAAGCCCCTTTCGATCTGTGGAATCGCGATATACCACGAGGGCTTAAACTTTACGTGCAGCGTGTGTTTATCATGGATCAGGCAGAGCAGTTCCTGCCTTTGTACCTGCGCTTTGTCAAAGGTGTGATCGACTCCAATGATCTACCGCTGAACGTATCCAGAGAAATTCTGCAGGAAGACGATCGGGTCACAGGCATCCGGTCTGCGCTAACCAAGCGTGTGCTCAGCATGCTCGAAGGCATGGCAAAAAAACAACCGGAGAAGTACCAGGAATTCATCGATTCGTTTGGTGAGGTTTTAAAGGAAGGCGCCGGCGAGGATTTCGCCAATCGGGAAACTCTGATCAAACTTCTGCGCTTTTCCTCTACCAATAGCGGCACTAAAACCAGGGACGTTTCGGTTGCCGATTATGTAGAGCGAATGAAGGAAGGGCAGAAAAAGATCTACTACCTGACAGCAGAGAGTTTTGACAACGCGTTCAAAAGTCCTCATCTCGAGATCTTCAAGTCCCGCGACATAGAAGTTCTGCTTCTGTTTGATCGCATCGACGAATGGTTTACCCAGGCGTTAACCAGCTATGAAGAATATGAATTCCAGGATGTGATGCGTGGCGATCTTGATTTGCCAGGCGAAGAAGCGTCAAAGGATGCCGATGAAGAAGAAGCATCACAACTGACCACACGCATTAAAGAAGCATTACGCGACAGCGTGCAAGGTGTTCGGGTGTCGAGACGCCTGACCGACTCGCCCGCCTGTCTGGTGCTTGGTGAATTCGCTCTGGGTGCACAGATGCGCAAGATTCTGGAAGCCAGCGGGCAGGCCATGCCCGAAACCAAACCCTATTTTGAATACAATGCGGATCATCCACTGGTAAAGCGTCTGGATGCAGTGCAGGATGAAGATCGGTTTGCTGACCTGGTGATGATATTGTTTGATCAGGCATCGCTTGCAGAAGGAGGTACGCTCAAAGATGCGTCCGCCTACGTCAATCGATTGAATACACTGCTGATGGATCTGATGGCGTAACACTTGCGCATGAGAACACTCAGAACACTGCCTTGGCTGTTCCTTCTGGTTGCACCAGTGGCGCTGGCAGCATCTGATCAGAGCGGTTCCACCGATCCGCTTGGCATTCAGCGTTATCCGCACAGCTGGATATTAAGCTACGAGAAAGACGACGATCCGCTACCTCGTGAGTTTGTTGTTTCTGCCGTCGAACAGAGTGGCCGGGAAGTCCGCATCAAACAACACATACGCATAAACGGGTCTGCTGAATCAGCCACCTACCAGATGCCCGAAGGGTCTGTACTTGAGGATGTAATCCAACATTACCGGCGCGTGCTCGGCGATAACATCCTGTTTCAGTGCCGCCGCAGAGATTGCGGTCGCAGCAATGGCTGGGCAAACCAGGTATTCAAACAAGCCATCCTGTACGGGCCGGATCTGAATCAGTTCTATCAGGCATCGGACATTGGCGGTGCACTGGTGAGCGTGTATGTCATTGAGCGTGGTAACCGCAGAATTCACGCCCACGTTCTGGTCTACCATCCAGACAATAAAGTAGAAGCGATGCACAACAATGGCCTGACAGAAGCGCTTGCTGGTGACGGCTTTGCCATCGTCGAAGGCGTGATACTGAAAAATAACCAGTTGACCGAAGAGAGCTTGCAGGTGCTTAAAGATCTGGCGCCGAGTCTCGATATATTCAATCGCCAGAACGTTTACGTGGTGTGTCATGTTTACGGTCCGGGTGAGCCATCTGATCTGCTGGAAGCCTCATCGGTATGTGCAGCCAAAGCTGCATCTGCACTCACCCGATCAGATGGACCGACGCTTGAACCGTTTGGGGCTGGCGCCATGCTGCCACGCATGGTGAATGGCAGGTCGCGGATAGAACTGGTTCTGCCGCATCGTCAGTCACGGGACTGAAATTATGGCTGGTAATACTTTCGGACAGGCCTTTACGGTAACCACCTTTGGCGAAAGCCATGGCGTGGCCCTGGGCGCAGTCGTCGATGGCTGCCCACCGGGTCTGCCGCTCACAGAAGCAGATATGCAAGCGGATCTGGATCGCCGTCGCCCAGGTCAGTCGAAGTACACCACACAACGCAAGGAGCCGGACCAGGTTCGCATCCTGTCGGGTGTGTTCGAAGGGGTCACCACCGGAACCGCCATCGGCCTGATGGTTGAAAATGTGGATCAGAAGAGCAAAGACTACAGCGACATCAAGGATCTGTATCGACCTGCGCATGCTGATTTTACCTACCAGCATAAATACGGTGTTCGCGACTACCGCGGCAGCGGTCGGGCTTCCGCTCGCGAAACGGTGATGCGGGTGGCTGCTGGTGCGATCGCCAAAAAGTATCTGTCGAGCATTGCTGGCACCGAAGTTCGAGGTTACCTGTCTGCGATCGGTGATCTGGATCTGGCCTTCGATGCGTGGGATCAGGTGCACGCCAACCCGTTCTTCTGCCCGAACAAAAAAGATGTCGACGGCATTGCAGCAATGATCGATCAACTGCGCCGCGATGGCGATTCGATCGGTGCCGAGATCACAGTCATTGCGAGCAACGTGCCGGTTGGTCTCGGTGAGCCGGTCTTTGACAAGCTCGACGCCGAACTGGCTTATGGTCTGATGGGGATCAATGCGGTCAAGGCAGTGGCGATCGGCGATGGCTTTGATGTTGTCCGTCAACGCGGTACGCAGCATCGCGATGAGATGGATAAGAACGGATTTCGCTCCAATCATGCCGGTGGAATTCTCGGTGGCATCTCATCGGGTCAGGACATCATCGCAAGACTTGCGTTAAAACCGACCTCCAGTCTGACCACACCCGGTGCCACCATTGATCGGCAGGGTCGCGAAGTTTCCGTGGTGACTAAGGGTCGCCATGATCCCTGCGTGGGGATTCGTGCAACCCCCATCGCCGAAGCCATGGTTGCCCTGGTGCTGATGGATCACTTCTTGCGCCATCGAGGTCAGAACTCGGGCCAGTAAGCACAGGTCATCGTGCCGTCGCTAACTGGTAGCCCGGGTCGGCGAAATCACGCAGCACATCCATGAAT
>JAQBYL010000487.1 GCA_027622495.1 Pseudomonadota bacterium | reverse complement strand
GACGAAACCTGAGCATAGCGCTCCCATCCGCAGGCAAAAAAATCCCCGGCGGGGCATTCGATGGACGGTTGCTCCTGATCATCCCAGTAGGCGCGCAGAATAGTGTGGCGCCACTTGCCGCGTGCCAGGGTCATCCAGATCTGCTGGATTGCGCCTGATCCCTCGATGTCGGCGAGCGTGAACGTTTCACCAGGTTCGATCAGAATGTAGGGTGAAACTTTCCAGCCCTGGCCCAGATCGCGCGCAGCACGAGCTGCAGCACCGTCGGTGGACATGCCACCAGCGCCTTTTGCTCCATTGAAATTTTCCGGACTGATTGATCGCGTCTGCGCGGCCGACAGACGTGACAGATTCCCCAAATTCAGACCGAGACCCGAGAACGCCATACTTTCTTGCTCCGCTAACCCGAACTTCGTAATCTAGCATACTTCGTTTTTTTGAAGTCCTCATTCCCGAACGCAATCCAGAGGCGAACAATGGCATTCCCATTGAGTTCCGCAGAGCAACACAAATACCGCAAAGAAGGGTTCGTCGTTCGACCGCGCGTATTTGATCCGCCAGAAATCGACGACATGCGTGACCAGTGCGAGCGGCTGATCGAGCGACTGGTTCGAAACCGTAAAACCAAGCGTCAGAAGTTTGGCAGCTATACCTTTGATTCAGATATGGACAATGGTGTGATCATCAAATGGGAAGGCGACAGCGACGTAGTGCACGGCATTGAGCCATTCGCTCATCTGTCGCTCGAACTGAAGACCTGGGCACTGGATCCGCGTTTCGTCGACCCAATGAAAGATCTTATCGGCACAGAAGCGCCAATGCTTTTTACCGAGAAGCTGAATCTGAAACGCCCACGCTATGGCGGCGTCAATCCTCTTCATCAGGATTACCCCTACTGGGTTCAAGTCGCGCAGGAAGCAAAGGACATCTGCACAGCCATGCTGTTTCTGGACGACTCCACGCTGGCAAACGGTTGTCTGCATGTCGCTCCGGGCAGCCACCTGGGTGGTAAATGGCAGGGGCGCGCCGATACCGATCGCTTCGGATCAAACGAGATAGACGAATCGATCTACGATGATCTGGATCTGATTGCAGTCGAAGTACCGGCTGGGTCCGTGATCCTGTTCGGGCCTATGCTTGTACACAAGTCCTTGCCTAACACTTCGTCGAAACAACGACGTGCGTTGCTGTTCAGCTACCAGCCGGCCGGGCGTCGCACGCAACTCGAAGCACTCAAGGAAGGGATCAGAAAGTCTCCGTAGGTCAACACATCTACCTCAAGTGGACTTTTTCCTTTCTGCCAGACCATCGGCGTGTGCCTGACGACCTTCGTACCACCACGGATGGTCAACCGGCTTGTCCCGTTTGACAGGCGTTGATTGAAACGCAAGCCCCCAGGCCCGGCGCATTGTGTTCAATGAATTGCCTCCGGAATGATGCAGACAACGTGGATGATGGAACACCATGCCTCCGGCAGGCAACGGTACAGGGACTGCACCTGACACGTCGACTGTCTCATTGATTTCCAGCACATGAACACTCGGATCACCACCCGCATGGCGGTGTGACAACACCGCGTTGTGCTGAGAGCCGGGAACGTACCAGAGACACCCGTTATCAACGTCAACATCATCCAGCGGCATCCAACTGGCGACGGTGCGGTAACGTAAATGCACATCCCAGTATGCTTCGTCCTGGTGCCAGGGTGTCTGTGCGTCACTGAATGGCGCTTTGAAGATGAGATGGCTCCAGGCTTCGAGTTCAGAAGCTTTCATCCCAAGCAAATGGGCTGCGATCGCGAGTGAATTGCGGTACATATTGGTCCGGGTAAACGCCTGGATGTAGCGCTCCGGCATTAACAGTTGACCCAGCATTGGTGCATCGAGGGTTCCATAGGGGCGCGAAAGGTCAAACACCCCATCAAGAAAGCCACTGGCTGGCCTGGCCAGCAACTGAGTATAAACCCCACGCAGCCATTCGAGTTCCTCATCTGTCGTCACCCGATCCACCGCGACAAATCCGTTAGCAGCAAACGCATCCAGATCAAGCCGGTCGAGATCGAAGTCGAAGATCTTCGAGGGTAGCGGTTCGTTCATCGGCGCGGCCGTCATTTGCGCACCTCGGGCACGATGCGATCACCAGTAAACTGGTTGACATAAATCTTCCATGGGTAGTGGTCGCCTTCCCCTTTAGTTCCAACCGCTTTCAGATGTTGCGTGAGGATGCGACGCCATTCCCCGGTTGTGTTCGCGGTGGTCATGTGTGGCGTCTTGCTGTGATGAAAGGTCACGCTGCCAAGTTTGATGGGGCAGACTACTGCGTTCTTTTCGTCCGGCTTACAGTACAAAAGGTCGCTCGCGACCTTTTCGTGCAGAAAATGCTCGAGCACGCCTGACCGATGACCGCCGTCGATGAAATGCATGCACCCGTTGGCTACATCCACATCGTGAAACGGCATCCAGCAGGTGATGCCGCGATCGATCAGATTACGCCCCCAGTAGCCTTCATCCTGATGCCAGTAGGTGGGGGTGTCGTTACCAGGTGGCTTGGCGAGAAACTGGTCGTACCAGAACTCAAGCTTCTGCCCCAGGAGTGCACCGCCGAAATCGATGGCCCATGCACGAAAGGGTGATTCGTTGATTTCCGGCCAGTAGCGTGTGGGCGAAGCCTGCACGATCTTGAACGCCCGCGCCTCGCGAGGCGTGCCCTTCTGCCAGGCCCAGTCGAACGCCATGGTTTCTTTTTTTTCGAGGATTTCTTCGCAATGTTCGATCAGTGGTCCGAGATCGGAAGGGTCGATGGCGTCTTCAACGACTATCCAGCCATGCTCGCCAAAGAACTCGATGTCTTTTTCGGTCGCCTTCGGATACGCCATTGTGTCGCCCCTCGTTAAGCGTAAATACACTGCTCGGCCACCATCATTTTCGCTCAAGTATCACTGGTTTGATAACAATTTCACGCCATGCCAGACTTCTCCTGGCACAACCCTCATAGACCGGATCACCCATGAAGCTCAAAATGATTAAATGCGATTGGGGCCTTGAGCATCTTGGCGATATGCGTCAACGCCTTGAGGCATACGCCAAAGCCGGCTACGACGGTGTAGAATGCGCTAACATCGGTATGGACCCCGCCGAATTTGGCGATGTCACCCAGGCGTTGGGTCTCGACTA
>JAQBYL010000486.1 GCA_027622495.1 Pseudomonadota bacterium | reverse complement strand
AACAGGCACAAAGTCGCCTGAAAGCCCTGGAGCGCATGGAGCGGGTCCTGCCCGCGCACCACGATTCACCCTACAGCTTTGCATTCAGCGAACCGGACAAGATGTCTACGCCGCTGATCAGTCTGCGCGACGTCGCCATCGGCTATGCGCACTCCACCGTCTTGAACGATCTGAGCCTGTCGATTCTGCCTGGCTCGCGGATTGGTGTGCTCGGAGAAAACGGTGCTGGTAAGAGCACGCTTCTAAAATGCCTGCGTGGCGAACTGACCCCGAAAACCGGCGATCTGGAACGCGGCAGACATTCGCAAGTCGGTTACTTTTCGCAGCATCAGCTCGAAACGCTGGAGGCCGCAGAAACTGCCCTCAAACATGTTCAGCGCGCTGACCCGCTGCGCCCCGATCAGCGGCACCGCGACTATCTGGGTGGGTGGGGCTTCGACGCCGCCATGATCGAGCGGCCTGTCCAGACTCTTTCCGGTGGAGAAAAGGCGCGTCTGGTGCTCGCTCTGATTGCCATGGATAAACCGGCCCTCCTGATCCTCGATGAACCGACCAACCACCTGGATCTGGACATGCGTGACGCGCTGGTGCTGGCCTTGCAGGTCTACAGCGGTGCATTGGTCATGGTCTCTCATGACCGCAGCATCTTGAGCCGCACGGTGGACGAGTTCTGGGTGCTCAAGAATGGCCACCTGCAGACCTTTGACGACGACATCGAAACCTACGCGCGGACCTGGTCGGACGACTCCAGCGATTCAACCCCGGCAGATGACGCGGCAAGAAATGCATCACGTAAGTCGCAACGGCAGCTGGCTGCGGAACAACGCGCCGCGGTAAAGCTGCTGACGGACAAGATCCGCCAACTCGAACGCGACGTCGACGGTTTCCAGGAGGAATTGAAGGCGATCGAGGCGCGGCTTGCCGATCCGGACATCTACCAGACCCTCCCCGCCCCGGAGCTTGATGCCATGCTCAAACGATCCGGCCGACTGCGCTACAAAATCGAACAGGCAGAAAATGCCTGGTTGGTGGAAAGCGAAGTACTGGAAGCCCTTTTGGAAAGCCAGGACGGCTAACTTCTCTCCGTCACCGTCACCGTCACCGTCACCGCGATCCGACCCTCTCTCTCTTTAGGGCTTGTCGTCTATTCTGTTGTCAATTTTCACATCACCGTCGTCATGCACCTCTTTGCGGATGATGTGGATCTTGTTGGTGTTCGACATATCCAACCCCATGTAGTTGGAACCATCCACCTGCACATATTTTTCAACGCGCTCACGAATCACCTTTGCGCTGACCGAACCCTCATGCTCGCCGAGGACCTGGTATGCCTGCAGCACCGACGTGATTTTATCGCCACCTACATCGAGCAGAACATCACCCGCTTGCAAGCCCGCAGATTTTTCGCCCTTGACGACCAGCACGCCTTCTTGCACACCAAAGTAGGCGGCAAGCGTGGGCTCCATATCGACGAATTCCGGCATCAGGCCAACGACACCACCGCTCCAGCCCGACAGTAGGACGCCGCCCTGATCGCCTTCCAGAACCCGGGTCATGTTTACACTGGGAGAGAAGGTTTCTACCTGCACAACCTGGGTTTCCGCACCCCGCACAAATTCAATCTCGACCTGGTCACCCGGTGCGACGTTCTTCATGTATCCCCCGATGACTTTGAGAGGTGGGCTCTCTCCACCCACCAGACTCTCACCACCGATCCTTATCACGAGATCACCGGCGCGCAGACCTGCTTCATTGGCCCCGGCACCCGGTGTAACCCCCGCGAGTCTGATCCCTTCAGCGTCACCAGAGTTGGCCAGCAGAATCCCCAGCATGTCACGGCCACCCGGCGCAGCCATCCCACCACCGCCAGGGGCTTTCGCAAATTGCCGACATTTTCTATGAGCTCGACAAAGGTGTCTTGAACCACCTCCTGCGCCAGGCCCGAATCCTGCAGGATCCGCAGCGCCATCCCATGCACCACCGCGGCGCTGCGTTCATAGATCAGACCGACAGCCCCGACGTCGCCGCTTTTCAGAAGCGACAGCACGTGCGTGTCGAGTTCTATGTCCGCAAAGCCCGCCATGTCTTAAGGATGCTCCAGAGGTAGAAAGGGTCGCAAGCGCGATTAATTTAATCGAAGGAAACGGCCTAGCCCGCTGCCGGACGGGGTCGTTCGTAAAGCGAAGGGGCGTCCTTTGCCTCTTCACTGATACGTCGACCGAGGGCCACGAAGGTGGGCAGGTCAGCGTCCGCCGGTATCGGCATGGTCTGTTTACGTGCCATGGCCGCATCCAGATAGGGTTTGAGCTGCGCCATTTTCTTTGCCTCGCGCTCGGCTTCGCGAACCTTGAACTCCGGCATCACCTCTGCTGCAAAGAGCTTGAGTGACTCAATGATGTGATTGTGCTGATTCATGCCGGCCTGCTGGATGAACGTCACCTGGTCCACGTTACAGGCTTCAAATTTACGCAGGTGTTCGCGCAGATCGGCGGGTGTACCGATGCCTCCGCGACCACCGGAGAGAGCGCCTGTGAGGTTTGCAGTCTCCGCATCGATCTGCGGTTTGCGGACCCGCTGAAATTCCGCCCACAGATCGGTCCGCCCCGGTTTATGTTCGCCAAAACCGTACAGACTGCCTAGTGCATACCCGAAGAATTCAAAGCCTTCCAGACCCCGATCAATAGCCGTTTGCCGATCTTCGTGACAGGAAAAGCTCGACACCATACAGATGTTGGGGTTGATGGCGTGGCCGATGGGTACGCAGGCTTCGCTCTTGATGATGCTGTAGTACTCCTCAACCCATTCGTTGGCCTCATTCGGGTCGACAAAGGCGAAGGTCAGGGCGCCGATCCCCATGCGCGCAGCCATACGGATGGTCTCCCGCTGGCTGCAGGCAACCCAGAGCGGCGGATGCGGGCGCTGAACCGGCTTGGGCACGATGTTACGACAGGGCATTTCAAAGTACCGGCCCCGGTAGCCCGGATAGGGATCCATCGCCAGCATGTTGCAGATCTGCTCGGTGGCCTCCATGTAGATCTTGCGCTTTTCTGCCACCGGGATGCGGAAACCCCCCAGTTCCAGCTCGGCACTTGATTCGCCAGTGCCAAAATCCACCCGTCCGTTTGAGACCAGGTCGAGAGTCGCAATCACCTCGGCGGTTCTGGCCGGATGATTGTA
>JAQBYL010000485.1 GCA_027622495.1 Pseudomonadota bacterium | reverse complement strand
ACCAGCACTGCCCGGGTTGTATCGGCAAGCAGGGTGGTTCCCGCCTGAACCTGCACCCGTTCGCTGCGTGGCTCAATGGTGACAGCGTAGTTTGGGTGCTTGTCGAACCCGGGTGCGGCATTCGTCATGATCCAGTCCTTCTTCCCTCGATACCGTTAGGCTAGGGTTTAGGAGGCCGATTCGTCAACGTCTTGGTAAATTGATGCAAAGCGCAGGAGAACGCATGTCTGAACCCACTGCACTGGTGATCGGCGGAACCGGTCCGACGGGCCACTTTCTGGTGAATGGCCTGCTGGACCGCGGCTTTCGGGTCACCATCGCACACACCGGGCGTCATGAAGTGGACGAGATACCGCCCGAGGTCGAGCATATCCACACCAATCCGTTTGATGAGAGTGCCCTGAAAGGTGCGCTTGGCGACTGCAGGTTCGATCTGACCATTGCGACTTACGGGAGGCTGCGCAGGATTGCCGGGGTGATGGTGGGCAGAACCGGCAAGTTCATCTCGGTTGGCGGGGGTCCCGCCTACCGCGGCTACATGAACCCGCAAGCTCTGACCCCACCCGGTCTGCCTGTGCCCACGCCCGAAACGGCGACCAAGACGGAGTCGGAGGCCGAAGATGGTAAGGGCTACCGGGTGTTCCACTCGGAAGTTGAAGTCTTTGCTCAGCATCCGGACGCAACCCACTTCCGCTATCCCTATGTTTACGGGCCATATCAGATTGCGCCACGGGAGTGGTGCATCGTGCGCCGTATCCTCGATGGTCGTGAGCAGATCATTGTGCCAGATGATGGGCTCACGCTATCGCATTTCGGTTATGCGCAGAATGTGGCGCACGCGGTGCTGCTTGCCGTGGACCAGCCTGAGGTGGCGGCGGGGCAGGTTTACAACTGCGGTGATGAAACTGTTCTGACCCTCAAGCAGGTTGTGGCGATCTGTGCGGCGGCGCTCGATCATGAATGGGAAATCGTCTCGATGCCTTATGTCCTTGCGGTACCGGCGCGGCCTATGATTGCGCAACCCTGGAGCACTCACCGGGTATTCGATCTCACCCGTCTGAAAGCCGATCTTGGTTACCGCGACCAGATCGAGCCCGCGCAGGCGCTGGCAATCACAGCCCGGTGGCTCAGGGACCACCCGCTGGCACCGGTCGGGACCGGCGAAAAGGTGCTTCAGGATCCGTTTGACTATGCGGCGGAAGATGAGTTGTTGAAGGCCTGGTTCAAAGCACTTGAGTCGATCCCGCCGATCCGATTTAAAACCGAACCGTGGTATACCACGTCATACAGTGGCCCTGGTGGCAGCAAACGAAGGAGTGAATGGTAGCGATGGTTGCACAAGCAAAAGAAGTTGGCCCCAAGCGATATCGAGAGTCTTACGGCCGGTATCTGGAAGACTTTCATGTAGGCGATGTCTATGAGCACCGCCCGGGGCGCACCATAACAGCCACCGACAATACCTGGTTCACCCTGCTCACCATGAACCAGCACCCGTTGCACTTTGATGCCGAGTACTGTGCCAAGAGTGAGTTCGGACAGATTCTGGTGAACAGCTGTCTGACGCTGTCGCTGGTGACCGGCATGTCGGTTTCGGATGTCAGTCAGAAAACCGTCGCCAATCTCGGTTGGCAGAACGTTAAGCTAACCGGTCCGGTCTTTATCGGCGACACACTGTATGCGCACTCCGAGGTCTTGAGCATTCGCGAGTCAGGCTCACGGCCTAACCAGGGGATCGTGACCATCCGCTCCACAGGGACGAAACAGACGGGTGATGTGGTCATTCACTTTGAACGCGCCATGTTGATTCCCAAACGCGGCTTTGCCGTTGACGATCTGATGGACTATTAAGCATGGCCACCGACAACGATCTGATTCTCGATGCGGTCGACGCCTTTGTGGCAAGAGATGTGCTGCCTGTCGCGCATCAGCTCGAACAGCAGGACAGCTATCCCCACGAGATCGTTGAGAAGATGAAAACGCTGGGGCTGTTCGGCGCAACCATCGGCATTAAATATGGCGGGCTCGGGCTGCCATCGAGCACCTATGCCCAGATTGTTGAGCGGGTCTCGGCGGCGTGGATGTCGGTGTCGGGGATCTTTAATTCGCATCTGATCATGTGTGCGGCGATCGAACGGTTTGCCACCGAGGAAGTCAAAGAGCGCTTTTTGCCGCGCATGGCCAGTGGTGAGTTGCGCGGCGGTATTGCCCTGACGGAACCGGATTGTGGCACCGATCTGCAGGCAATCCGGACCCGCGCGGTGCTTGCTGGCGATGAATACGTGATCGATGGCACCAAGCAATGGATCACCAATTCGGTTGAAGGCAATGTGCTGGCGGTGCTGGTTAAGACCGATCCGGACGCCGTGCCCGCGCATCGCGGTATCAGTCTGCTTATTGTGGAAAAGTCCGCCGGTTACCGTGCGACTAAACTGAAAAAACTGGGTTATCGCGGGATCGACACTGGCGAAGTGTTGTTCGATGGGGTCAGAGTTTCGAAGCAGAATCTGGTGGGGCCGGTTGAAGGTCAAGGTCTGAAGCAGATTCTGTCGGGGCTCGCCCTCGGCCGGATCAATGTTGCCGCACGTGGGGTCGGTGTGGCGCGGGCCTGCCTTGATGCATCATTGCGTTACGCTCAGGAGCGTAAGACATTCGGCGTGCCCATCGCTAACCATCAGGCCATTCAGATCAAGCTGGCCGACATGGCGACCCGTGTTGAAGCGGCCCGCCTTCTTACTGAGAAAGCGGCCAACTGCTACGATTCCGGTGAACGCTGTGATCTGGAAGCGGGCATGGCGAAGTTGGCGGCCACCGAAGCGGCGGTTGAAAACTCCATGGAAGCGTTGCGCATACATGGCGCCTATGGGTATTCGCCCGACAATGTAGTCGAGCGGTATTATCGCGACGCGCCGCTGCTGGCGATTGGGGAGGGGACCAATGAGTTGCAGCGGATATTGATTGCTCGACAGCTTGTTGAGCGCAATCCTGTTTAGAGTCTTGTACTCGTGTTTCGGGGTGATGCGCTTTCCTATGAAACTCTACATCAGGCGGCCTCCTTCACGACGACCTTGTACCCCAGGTTTCTAAGCTGTCGAAGGTGATGGCGGCGAATACCATCCTGGTTTTGCTGTTGGAAGTAGTCATGACCCAAGTCGTTGTGGGTCGTTTTCTTCGACAGCATGCTTTCGACGATGGCGCAGGC
>JAQBYL010000484.1 GCA_027622495.1 Pseudomonadota bacterium | reverse complement strand
CATTTGGCCTCACGGTCGAAGATCTGCAGTATGGCATCTCGAAGCTGCGCAACCGGGTGATCGGTCGCGTACTGCATGAACTGGGCCTTGTCGAACAATGGGGTAGCGGAGCCCAACGCATGATCGCTGCGTGCAAAGATTCCGGTTTGGCTCCGCCTGTCTGGGAAGAAATTGGCGTGCGCCTGCGCGTGACCTTGCACACGGAACAGATCGGGCCGGCCGCTATTGATCCAATCGACCAGGCAATACTGGATGTGTTGAACTCTGCAGAGGGATGCGGTACGAGTGACATAGCTGAAAAAATCAAGCGGTCACCGCGCGCGACACGAACTCGCCTTGCCAAACTAGTATCGCGTGGTCTCGTACGAGAAATTGGTACAGGGCCGAAAGATCCTAAGCGCCGATACTACAAAGCTGTCTGATGAGAACGAAAGTGCTACAGAATACGGAATTAGAGAGCAGGCCCCGAACTCTTCACCGTCGAGACAGTGACGGCTCCCCCGGCAACGAGACCCACTGTCTCGTCATAGCGCTGCTGCCAGTCCAACGCCGCCTTGCGTTGCTGCGGATCCTGCGGGTACAGCGCAGGCTCAGGATGTAATTGTTCAAGGCGATCAATGATTGAAGCCGAACCTGCGATCACTTCATCATCCAGACTCAGCACCGGGGTCTGGTTCTGGCCCGACAGTCTGCGTATGGCGGGCATGTGCGGCCCCGGCAGATAGCTGATGCGCTTGTGTTCCAGGCCCTTCCAAGTCAGCGCCCATCGCGCCTTGTCATTGAAGTGGGAAAACTCGAACTGGTGCAGAGTGATCATCTGGGCCCTTGGGACCCGCCTTTGTGTGTTGGTTATCATTTGATCAAACAACGTGATGGTCAACCGGTAACGACTGTGGCCGTTGCTGCCGATCACTATCGCAGCACACCCGATCTCATCGTCCGCCAGCGCCTGGAAGGTGTTGGTGCTCTGCCCGCTCGAACGGCCAGCAACGATCTCGACGGTCATTAGATCGATGAAGACACCGGTGGGTCGGTGACCCTTAAACGGGATTTTGCGATCGGGCAGCTGACCTCGATCAGTGCCTATCGTGACGCTTCAACCGTTGCCACACTCGACGACGACGCCTGGGAAGTGCCCGTTCAGCATCTGCTCGACTGGAGTGAACAACAGGAGCAGATCAGTCAGGAGATACGTCTCAACGGCGACGCAGGCAGATTCGGCTACCTGGTGGGTGGTTATTTTCTGCACCAGCAGACCGACTCCGTGAGATCCGTTGCGTCGGTGCTGGGTCAGCTGCAGGTTGAAGGTGAAGTCAGCAGCCAGTACACGGCGGCATTCACTAACTTGAGTTATGAGTTCACCCCGCGCCTCAAAGGCGAACTAGGTTTGCGCTACACCCACGAAAGCAAAGACCTGGACAGCTACACCCAGGATGGCGGCGGTGTGCTGTTGACGTTCCAGACCGACGATCATCGTTCAGAAGGGGGTCTGACCCCGTCTGCGAGCCTGAGTTTTGAAGCAAACGACCAGGTGACCGTGTTCACCCGCTATGCCCAGGGCTATAAATCCGGCGGCTTCAATGTAGACATCGTTACCAGCCCGACACTTGCAGATATTGCATTTGATGACGAGCGCACCGACACATACGAGATCGGTGCCAAAACCCGTTGGCTGGACGGCCGTCTGAAAGTTGATCTCACCGCATTCCACACAACCTTTGACGATCTTCAGGTGAGTCAGTTTGAGGTTCTCAGCGGTGCGGTTCTTCCCACGCTGCGGATCACCAATGCAGCCTCGGCACACACGCAGGGTTTTGAAGCCAACGTTGAGTTGATCCTGGACAAGTGGCTGTTCACAACCCAGATCGGCTATGCCAACAGTGAAGTCGACGACTTTCCCGACCCGCTCGGACCGGGCTCAGGCAACTGGAAAGGATCAAGCCTGGGCGGACCACAATGGACCACCAGCCTGCTTGCCCAATACGCAACCAACATCGGAAACCGGGCTGATCTGACCGTAACCGCCGAACACCTGTATCAGGACGCCGTTGGCGGGGATCTGAACGACGATCCACGCAACATCTCAGACGACCTGTCGCTCACCAATCTGAGCATTGCGCTGGCTTTCGGCAAGAACCGTCAGTGGCGTACCCGCCTGTGGGTGAACAATGCGTTCGACACCGAAAGCGTGGTCGAGCGGCGCCAGAATCCGGCCGCCGGCATCCTTGCGCTGATCGGCATGCCGGTAGAAATCCTCGACAGCACCGTGGGCATGTACAACATGCCACGCGCCTACGGTCTTGAGGTGGCTTTCAGGCTGGAGTAGCTATTTCAGGACGCCCTGTTGTTTAACCTGATCGATGGCTTCGGCCGACATCTTTAACCAGTCAGTAAGCACCGCCTCGCTGTCTTCACCGATATCGCGAACGCGCCTGTATGTGTTGCAGGGCGTTGCGCCAAACTGGATCGGCAGCGCATCAATCCAGGTCTCACCGAGCGAGGGTGAACTATCTTCGGTCTTGCGCAGAAAATTACTGACCTTGATGCAGGGATCTCTGGACGCCATATCCTCACCGGTCTGCACTACGCCAGCGGGAACCCCAACGGCCTGAGCGCGAGCCATCAGATCGTAAGCATCCTGATCGGCCGTCCATTCGCTAACACGCAAATCCAGCATGGGCGCAGCCGCAACTCGACCCGACGCAGTCTGTAGCGCCGGGTCTTGAGCCCATACCGGACGACCCATCAACTCGACCAACGCCTGCCACTGGTCATCATTCATGCAGGCGATGGCGATCCAGCGCTCTTCTTCGATTGAGCTCGCGTCAACCGGTGCACAACGATAACAGCCGTGCGGTGCAGCATCATCGAAAGGCAGCTTATTCCCACAGGGCCGAGCGAACCGTTTGTTGGCAAACGCGTCGAGCAATGCGGGACCGGCGAAATTCACCCCGACTTCAAACTGCGAAATGTCCACATGCTGACCCTGCCCGGTGCGGTTTCTGGCTTCCAGCGCAGCCAGGATTGCCACCGCGCCATGCAGACCCGCCTGATGGTCGTTGTAGGAAAAGCCGATGCCGATGTCTTCGCGACCTTCAACACCGGTCATATGGGTGAGGCCAGCCAGCGCGTGGATGGTTGGCGCATACGTCACATACTTTGACCATGGGCCACCATCGCCCATGCCCGACATCTGCACGAAGATCAC
>JAQBYL010000483.1 GCA_027622495.1 Pseudomonadota bacterium | reverse complement strand
AGGCTGCATGTGCATACCGGCCCATGGCGAGGCTTGGGCGCCGGGCCGAACGCGCTGGCGATCGAAAGCGCCATCGACGAGGCCGCGCGGGTCGCGGGTGCCGATCCGTTGGCCTTCCGGCTTGCGCATGTTGCCGATCCGCTTCTGGCGGCGGTGCTCGAGCGGGTGGGTGAGATCGCGGCTTGGGGTGGACCAAGTGCCTCGCCGGCAAGGGGCCTCCGCCTTGGGCGCGGGATCGCGTGCGGCACCTACAAGGACACGAGCCACGCGGCGGCGGTGGCCGATGTGGCCGTGGACGCCCGCGGCCGGGTGCAGCTCACGCGGCTTTGGTGCGTGCATGACTGCGGGCTGGTCATCAACCCCGATCAGGTGCGCGCGCAATGCGAGGGCAATCTGGTCTGGAGCCTTGGCATGGTGCTGACCGACGATCTGCCCACAGAAGCTGGGCATGTCACGGCCCAGACCTTTGCGGATGCCCCGATCCCGCGCATGACGGATGTTCCGCCTATCACCGTGGACTTGATCCAGAGCGACCGTCCGCCACAAGGCGCAGGCGAAACCGCTATGGTCGCCGGCCCCGGAGCCATCGCCAATGCGATCCGAGCGGCGACAGGACAACGCGCCGTGCGGTTCCCGGTCCGGGCTGGGGACCTCGCGTCATAATGGCGTTCGGCTGCAAAAGTGCCTTGGCCTTTCGTGTTTTACCCTGCCTCCGAAAGAGGGCACCGGACCTTCGTTCTTTTGAACATCCCCCTGTTTTGGACTATCCTCGGGCGGGAAAGGGGTAACTTGCATGGCCCAACGCATTGAAGGACAGGATTTTGCCTCGGCCGCCATGATGCGGCTGGTCGCAACGGGGCTTGCGCGGCAGGGCATTTCAATTCCCGTACCGACGTCCCCGAACGCGCACGTTTCGCTTGGGGACAAGCGTGCGGTCCTTGGCGTTGTCTTGGCACGCCATGGCCCTTTGGCCATCCTGTCCATTGCAGACGCCGCGTGCGCCATGGCGCCCGAGCCGGTCGTCCAAGCCTTGACCAAAGCAAGGGACATACCTGATCTCATGGATCGCTGGCACAGGCTGGAGCGCTTTAGCCATGGGCGACACAGGGTCGAGAATAAGCAGCTTTCCCCGAATTGCTTTCGACTGACCCACCGCGCGCATGACCATGGCCCGCCGCCGTCCATGGCAGAAAGCTTCTTGGTGCTTGGGCTTCTTACAATCCTTACCGAGATGACCGGATCGACAGATGTGACGATGAAAACTGACGCGGGCGCGGTCTGGCGCAGCGAGGGTAAATGGCATGACCCGCGCACGACACAAGGCGTCGGCAGTGTCGTCCTGACAGCGGCATCGGCAAGCAGAACGGTCGAAGTGCATGGCAAAAATCCGGAAACTGACCTAGTGACACTATTGCGTGGCCGCCTTGTCGCTGACCCAGTTCGCCGCTGGACGCTTGCCAATCTGGCCTCCGAAACCAGTATCTCGCCCCGCACTCTGCAACGCCGCCTGACCGAAAGATCGGCTTCCTTTTCCCGCCTAGTGACCGATGCGCGGATCGAGGTCGCTGCAACCCACCTGTGCAGAGCAAATGGTCCAGAACTTGCAGAGATCGCCTTCCTCGCAGGCTTTGCCGACCAGGCCCATTTTGCACGCACATTCAGCCGAGCCGTTGGCACGACCCCGAGCAGCTATCGTGCAGACTTTGGCCAGTAGCAGATCTGAAGCCCAACATCTGCCTGACCTTATTGCCAAGCTTCACCTGCAGAATGAACATTCACCATTGCGGCCGCTAAGGTCTCGTTTTCTGACCGGCTGCTAAGGGCCGGAATTACGTCGTAGCCGGACCAGAGACCAAAGGGCTAAGACCTTTGGCGAGCAGGTCCCAGACACGTCGCACACGCGGGGTTTGGCGCATTGCTTCGTGCGCCGTCAGCCAGATGGGCAGGGCTGGAAGAGGGAAGCCAAGATCTATTTCCGTAACCAGCGGCTCAGCATGGCCAACATTGGCCTGCGCAAACCCGATGCCGCATCCTGCACGGACCAGTTCCCAATATGTCATGTAATCATCGCATCGGACCTTGAAGAAATCACGGCCCACGGAGAATCCGGCTTGCGCAAAGCCATCCTCGATTGCGCTGTTTGTGTCGTAGCCAACAAAATCATGCTGCAAGACGTCCTCTTGGTTTTGTGGCAATCCTCGCTGGTCGACGTATGATTTGGCGACGAATACGCCTAATGCCATGTCACCGATGTGCTGGGTGATCAGATCCAGTTGCGTCGGCCGATACATTCGCACGGCAATGTCGGCTTCGCGATACAGCAAGTTGCGGCTTTCGTCGCTGGGAACTAGTTCAATCGCAATCTGAGGTTCAGTTCTGCGGATTTCGGCGATGATGTCAGGCAAATGATGAAACGACATTGCAGTACTGGCCGTGATGCGCACAGTGCCGTCCAGCCGTGCGGTTTGGCCAGCGGCCGTTAGCGTGATCTGATGAACCGCGTCGCGCATCTGTCGCGCGGGCGCTATCAGGGCGGTACCAGTTTCCGTCAGGGTCAGACCACGTGGGGCGCGGTGAAAGAGTTCCGCCCCCAGTTGGGCTTCGATCGTTTTGATCTGGCGGCCTAGTGTCGGCTGGCTTGCATTCATGCAGCGGGCCGCAGCTGACAAACTGCCGGTTTCAGCGACGGCAAGGAAGCCTTGTAAAAGGGACCAGTCGAGTTTCTGTAGTGATATTGCCATGCGTTTATGAATACATGATCTGCAATTTATCACAATTCCTTTTCACAGATGCATGGACAAGAATATATGTGAACTTGAAAGGGCACAGTATGACACAGACAGTTTTGATCCTTGGCGGAAGCGGGAAAATCGGAAAACACAGCACCTCGGCGTTTGAAAGCGCAGGCTGGACGGTGCGGCAGTTTGATCGCAAAACAGGCGACATGGTGAAAGCGGCGCAAGGCGTGGACGTGATCGTCAACGGATTGAACCCAGCGAAATACCACGATTGGGCGCGCACTATTCCTGCGATCACAGCACAAGTGATTGCGGCGGCGAAAGCCAGTGGTGCCACAGTGATTATCCCCGGCAATGTCTACAACTTTGGAAATTGCGGCGGTGAATTTAACGAGGCGACACCACAGGAGCCCCACACACGCAAAGGCCGAATCAGGGTTGAGATGGAGCAAGCCTACCGCGACGCCGGTGTGCGTACGA
>JAQBYL010000482.1 GCA_027622495.1 Pseudomonadota bacterium | reverse complement strand
GCCGTTGTCGATGCGTTTGAAACGGCAAACGACATCATCAGGATGAAGTCTGAATACTACCTGCAGTATCCCTACCCTAAAGAAGGCAGCCCTTGGCGATCCCGCTATCCCGACCAGCAAAGCTGACGGGTTAGACTTTCAGGGCAATCGGTAAATCAGCGCTTCAATCTGAACGCTAAAAAAGCGTTTCCCTCTTTCTGACCAAAGCTCTCATAGCCAGACACCACAAACAGCATGTCGTCCACCAGCATGGGACCGTGCACGTCGAACGGCCCGCCTTCGGTTTCGACACTCAGTCTCAGCATGGAATCAGTGACCTTTTGTGTATTCAATCGGCTCCTAAGCCCGGGGCGGTTCACGGGGTTCATCACTACCGCTGTCATCAACTTCCTCATCAACATTACGATCGTCGATACTGGTGTCCTGGAAGTCGGCCTCACCGATTTCGTCATCGTACCTGGCCCTGAATGCTTCGCGCTCAGAGCTAAACGCTGATGTTTCATGCACTTCTTCAAGTTCGTTTTCCGACATCCAGCGGTCTTCGCCGATCTCTTCGTCCGGCCAGTCAGAGAAAGGGAACGGCAGTCGTTCTGCATTGAAAGTCAGATATCGATACACATCGCCAAGATAGACACTCATGTTGTTGCCGAATTGCAGCACCGGTTCATTCGACCGACCGGTAAACAGAATCGTCAGAAACTGAAAGATGACGCTCAGACCGACGATGGTTTTTGCAAAACCGAGAATCACCGTGAATAACAACATATACAACGCCCGTACCCACAGACTTTTACGGGTCATGTTTTCCCTGGTGGTGCTTTCCATGCTGGTTGCCTCTCGCTGGTTATGCGTAAACAGGTTGCAAGCAATTTTGATACCAACTCGAAAAACGCTTATAGATCAACATTTTAGCCATATCTGGACAGCACTCAAAATGGCGAATCTGACCAACATCAGGTTGATATCACGTGTGGCTTCGAGGCTAATCCAGATCATCACCGTTCTGATAGCGGCGTCCGTTGATGCGGGCTGCCCGGCGCTCGCCCGTCCGGTCAACCAGGGAAGGATATTTGGCTGCCGTCATAAATCTGGCAAACCACTCGGCAATCAATGCATCGTCGTCGATCAGGTCATGCAGCTGGCGTTTTGCCTGCTCGACAAACGCCTGATGAATAGTTGTGCCGGCCATCTCAGGGGTTAGACGCGGATCGAAATAGTGCTCAACGTTTCCCTGAGCAGACAACTCGATGGCAAGATCGCCCAGCATGTCAGCAAGTGTGGGCGATCGGAACCCGACCGAGTAGGTGATGCATGGCGTTTCGGCCACGCCCCAATGAGCGATGCGAGGGGGAAGGTAGAGCATGTCTCCCGGCTCTAACAGCCATTCCTGCTGTGGTCGAAAATCGGCCAGCAGACTCAGGTCGCAATCTGCAAGGAGCGCACTGTCAGGCGGGCAGGCCGCCCCGATCTGCCACCTTCTACGCCCTTCGACCTGAAGCAGAAACACATCATATTGATCAAAATGGGGGCCAACACTGCCACCCTCAACAGCGTAGCTTGCCATGATGTCATCAAGCCGCCACGGTGGGAGGAAGTCAAAATGCTGCAATATCGAACGGGTTCGCGGCACCCACAGGTCGACCGCCTGAACCAGCAACGTCCAATCCACCTCCGGCATCGATCGAAAATCATCCCGCAGGAACGGGCCTTGTCTCATTTCCCAGCGGGAGTCTGCGCCATGGTGCGCAATGATCCGCGACTCCACATCCGCATCCATCGCAAGATCGATCAGGTCAGCAGAAGTCATCGCGGTGGTGAGGTCACGTAGAGCACCGCGAACCAGCAGAGGTACACGTTGCCAGTGTTGATCAAGAAATCGACTCGGCGTCATATCACCGAGAATGTTAGTCATTTCGCTCACATCTGAATTTCAAACGGTAGTGTCCACACCGATTCGGACGTATGCTACAGACAAAACCGCCTGCCAGGAGTTTAGTTTGGCTGCGCCTCCGTCACCTCCGTCAGATTCTGCGCCTTCGAAAGCGCCTTTGCCGGAAGATGAAAAGGAGCGTCTGGACACACTCCGGTCATACAGAATCCTCGATACGCCGTCCGAACAGGCCTACGACGACATCACCTACCTTGCATCGCAAATCTGCGACACACCAATCGCAGTGGTCAGTCTGGTCGACAGCGAACGGCAATGGTTCAAGTCGGCCTACGGTCTCGACCTTAAGGAAACATCGCGCGACATTGCCTTCTGTGCCCATGCCATTCTGCACCCTGACAGTCTGTTCATCGTCGAAGATGCATCGCTCGACGAGCGTTTTTTCAACAATCCGCTTGTAACCGCTGACCCGCCGATCCGGTTTTACGCCGGTGCGCCACTGGTCGCCGCAGGCGGCATGGCCTTAGGCACACTCTGCGTCATCGATCAGAAACCACGCCAGATGTCACAGGCACAACAGAAAACGCTTGCAGCGCTGTCTCGACAGGTAGTTGCACAGCTGGAACTGCGTCGGTCCATGGCCGATCTGCAGCAGAGTTCCAAAGAGCTCAGTCGATCGCACGCGGCGCTTAAACTGCGCAACGCGCAGTTGAACAAGTCTCACGACGAAATGTCCGACCTGGTAGCGTTGCTGCAGAGTCAGGCCGACGTGATCAATCGCGATCTGCAACGTGCCGAGATCATTCAGCGCTCGCTCCTGCCTCATGATGTACCCGACCTCGGCGACTTCAATGTGCGCACGCTTTATCGCCCAGGGAATACTGTTGGCGGCGATCTTTACGATGCAGTGGTGATCGACGAGAAGCACCTGGCACTTGTGGTTGCGGATGCCGCCGGTCACGGCGTGAGCGCGGCGATGCTGTCGGTTCTTTTTAAAAACGAAATACACCTGCAGGATGCATCTACCGGTGTACCGTATCGTCCTGGCTGGGCGCTGAGTCGCATCAACACATCGTTATGCACCAACCAGCCCGCCCCCGGGGGATTCCTGACCGCAGCGTATTGCCTGCTGGACATCAAGGAACGGAAGCTGACGATCGCTTCGGCCGGTCACCCTCCTGTGGTGTGGCTTCATGCCGATGGAAGTGTCGACCAGATCGGTCACACAGGAGCTGCACTGGGGCTTGACGCTGATGCCACTTACGAAGAGCACGAACTAACCCTTCAGCCAAATGATCGTGTGCTGCTGTACACCGATGGCTTGCTCGACATAG
>JAQBYL010000016.1 GCA_027622495.1 Pseudomonadota bacterium | reverse complement strand
CTGCCAGTCTGCGGCAGGTGCGCTGTGAACCACGGCAGCGCACACAAGCAATGCCATGCAGGCAACCGTTGCTCCCAGGCGCGGATCAGGTCGCATCGCTCATTCGCCCTTTCTGAAGCGGTTTGGACACCTACGCATCCCTCCATGAAGTCTGTATATTTTGGGTAGCTCAATATTCAAACCCAACATTAAGGGTACACGGGGGAAAAAGGTATGGCCGTCTCGAGTGATTTGTTTGACCTCACCGGTCAGGTGGCGTTGCTGACAGGTTCATCCAAGGGCATGGGCAAATCCATGGCCGAAGGGCTGGCAGAGCATGGCGCCAAGGTCGTGATATCTTCGCGCAAGCTGGATCAATGCGAAGAGACAGCGGCCGAAATAAACGCAAAATGCGGGGCTGGATCGGCCATCGCCATCGCCTGCAACATCGGCTACAAAGAACAGCTGCAGGCACTGGTCGATGAAACCCATGAACGACTGGGCCCCATCGACATACTGATCGGCAACGCAGGCGTGAATCCGTTTTACGGTCCCATGTCGCAGATCCCCGATGGGGCGTTCGACAAAATCCTGAGCAGCAACGTGCGTTCTAACCATTGGCTGTGCCAGATGGTGGCACCCGACATGATCAGCAAAGGTCGCGGGTCGATCATGATCACTTCCTCCACAGGCGCGTTTTCCCCCTCCGAAACGCTGGGCACCTACAACATTTCCAAACTGGCAGACATCGCCCTGGTGCGTAATCTGGCGCTCGAATGGGGCCCCAAAGGGGTGCGTGTCAACGCCATCTGCCCGGGTCTGATCCGCACTGATTTTGCCAAAGCGTTGTGGGACAACGAAGAGTCTGTGAAACGGGTTAATGAACAGACGCCGCTGCGCCGATTGGGTGAGCCTGAGGACTTTAAAGGGATTGCCGTGTTTCTGGCGTCAGCCGCAAGCGCCTATGTCACCGGTCAGGCCATGACTGTTTGCGGTGGCACACACATGTGGCGTTAAACGCAGCCACCGACCGCGCGTCCATCAGGCGCGGTTTGGGCCCGGAGTTCAATGAACTCTTCAGACTGGGTTGGCCAATGATGGCCACCCAGTTTTTCATTATGGCAACCGGGTTTCTGGATACCGTGATGGCCGGGCGTTACAGCGCAACCGATCTGGCTGGAGTGGCCATTGGTGGAAGCGTGCTGTGGCCGATGTTCATGTTGTTTACCGGTATCACCATGGCGCTGACGCCGATTGTGGCGCAATTACGTGGTGCTAACCGGGTGGCCGACGCAGGTGCCCGCATTCGTCAGGGCCTGTGGATGACGGTGGTGACATCGCTCCTGATCACGTTGGCCGTCAAGAACGCAGAAACCCTATACCTGTGGCTCGATCTTGACCCGGAAGTGATCCGTGTGGCGGTGGGTTATCTTGACGGTCTGGCCTGGGGAATCCCGGCGGTGGTGGTCTATGTGGCCCTGCGTCACACCGCAGAGGGGCTTGGCAAACCCCGTGCACCCATGTTGATTGCGGCTGCGGTGCTACCGCTCAACGCGTTTCTTAACTATGCGTTTATCTACGGAGAATTTGGCGCTCCTGAACTCGGTGGGGTGGGCTGTGGCTGGGCGACCGCCGTGGTCTTCTGGGTGGAGATTGCCTTGATGCTGGTGGTCGTGCGGCAGCCGTTTTTTCGAATCACCGGTGTCTGGGAGAAGTTTGCCTGGCCCGACTGGCGCGAGATAGGGCGGTTAACCAGGATCGGCCTGCCCATTGGTCTTTCGAGTTTTCTTGAAATGGCGGTCTATTCAGTGATTGGTCTGCTGGTCGGGCGCATCGGTACGATTGAACTCGCGGCCCACAGTATTGCCGGTAATGTGAACTGGCTGACCTATGTTCTGCCCATGAGTCTTGGTGCGGCTGCGAGTATTCGGGTTGGTTATTTTGTCGGGAGCAATGATCTGGGCGCGGCGCGCCATGCGGCGGGTGTAGCGGTTCGATTTTCGCTCGGCTACGCATTGGTGGTGAGTCTGCTGCTGGTGGTGTTCCGGATGCTGCTGGTCAGTGTGTACACCACCGACCCCGACGTGCTCGAGATGGCTGCGAACCTGATGCTGTTTATTGCCATCTACCAGATTGTCGACGATACCCAGGCCACCACTGTGGGTGCGTTGCGCGGGTACAAAGATACCCGGGTCCCCATGGTGTTCGGTCTGATTGGTTACTGGCTGCTGGCGCTGCCGCTTGGGAGCATGCTGGCGTTGGGCTTTGCCGGTTTTGAACCCATGGGGGTATATGGTTATTGGACCGGCATGACCATTGGTCTGTTTGTGGTTGCGGTCGCGATGATGATACGTCTGTGGCGCACCAGCCAGAACGAGCAGCGGATCAGTGGGTTAGCGGCCAGCTGATCAGTAGGCAAACTGATCGATCCGGCATTGCGCCTGAGCGAGACCCTTGCCACGGACGATGGTCGGGTCCAGCCAGCGGCTCAACGCTTGCGCTTCGTAACCAAAACCTTCGGTGCTCAGGGTCTGCGGGTCAACCCAGCGGCCCTTGTATGGCACCGGAAAGCCGTTGCTGTTCAGGGTGTAACCATAGACGCGGCACAGATGATCCGCTTCGGGGAAGTCACCGATGTAGCTCAACCAGGGCAACTCGATGGCGAGCTGGTTGCGCAGATGGGTCTGCAGAGGAGCAATGAAGTTCCCGAGATCCCAATCCGGTATGGCCCGTTCGGTGCTGGTGGGTCCACCGGGCAGACACAGGCGGCCGTCGGTTTCGCACAGCAGCACTTCCTTCCCTCCTGCGTTTTCACGCATCAACAGGCTGCGGGTTGTGAGAATCTGCCTGTCAGAGTGCACGCCGATTACCGATCGGCCACGATCAGACAGCGCATTGTAGACGTCGTCGTCATACAGAAAATAACCAGTCGCAGGAGGTGCTGACGCAGCCGCATATTTGTTAAAGGCCCCCACCCGGTTTTGTTTCGACCGATTGGGTGCCGCGCGATGCCACAGATGCATGTTCATGAACAACAGATCACCGCGCTCAAGGCACGGGTCGATAAAGCTTTCGTCTGCCGGGCGCGTTGGTGGTTGCACTTCCAGCGCACAGCTGGGCCCGTGTCTGACACGGTCCACCTGGTGTGAGCCTGGCGCCACAAAGAGTTGACCGGTCTCTTCATTGAAGTCGCAGAACGGCACGATGGTGAACAACCAGTTCATTGACGAGCCCACCGGCCGCCAGCGCTTGTAGTCGTGATGGGCGGGTATGCCGGGTCCGCCGGGTGTTCGATCGTAGATCACGTAGGCGGTCAGAATCGGCTGGTCGCCAAGCAGATCACGAGCGCCATCGACCACTGTGGGATGTTCGGCCAGAAAGGCCAGGTCAGGATCTTTCAGACACTGGGTTGCAAGGGTGTAGCGGCCCGGTGCCGGGTAGCGGGTGAGCTCACCTAGTGTTCCATCCAAAGGCGGGTTGCGGTCGACACCGCGTTCCAGGCGGGCGATGTCCGCTTCATCAATGGCGCCTTTGAGAACGAAGAACCCCTGTTCGGTGTAGGTAGCGATCTGGTCTGCGGTCAGCATCAGGCACCTGCGAGCAAAGCTTGAGCCAACGACTATTCCACTCCAGCTTGAGAATTTCCAGAGTGTGTGAGCGCCGGTCGCGGATGGTATGCTCGACGGTCGATGCCTTTACAAGGTCGATATCCGGCCAGGGTGTGAGGAATCATGAGACGCATAGCCTTCGTGAGCCTGAGTCTGCTGATCACCGGTTTGTTTCTGAACGCGGTAGCACAGCCGAACGCCGACGAAATCGACGCTGCAACTGTCGGTGCCCCGCCAGTAGTCTGGGTGGTGGATCTCGACGGTCCGCTGGGTCCGGCCAGCGGTGATCTGGTGGCGCGCTCCATCGAGGATGCGGCAGAAGCCGGTGCACGGGCGATTGTCATTCGCATGGATACACCCGGCGGTCTCGACAAAACCATGCGCGATCTGATCCAGGTGATCCTGGCGTCGCAGATCCCGGTCATTACCTACGTGTCTCCTCAAGGGGCGCGGGCTGCAAGTGCGGGAACGTATATTGCCTATGCAAGTCACATCGCAGCCATGGCGCCGGCGACCAACATCGGGTCATCCACACCGGTAAGTCTGGGTGCTCCCACGCCACCGATGCCGTCCACGCCGGGTAGCGCAGACGAGAACCAGCCGTCGACGCAACCGGATTCAGCGGATGCCATGACCCGAAAGATTGTGAACGATGCAGTCGCCTACCTTCAGGGTCTGGCAGAACTGCGCGGTCGGAACATCGAATGGGCGGAAGAGACCGTGCGAGCGGGTGTTAACGTTCGCGCGAGTGAAGCGCTGGAACGCAACATCATTGATCTGATCGCCACGGATCTTCTGGATCTGCTCGATCAGATCGATGGCCACGAAGTCACGTTGAACAACGGCACAGTTAAGCTTGCAACGTCCGGGGCCCGTGTACACACGGTCACCAGTGACTGGCGGCACGAGCTGCTTACGGTGATCACCGATCCAACGATTGCCTATGCACTGTTGCTCGCAGGGGTTTATGGCCTGATCCTTGAATTTTACAACCCCGGGGTGGTTGTTCCGGCGGTGGTCGGAGTGATCTGTCTGCTGCTTGGCGCCTATGGTCTGCAGATGTTGCCGGTAAACTATGCGGGCATTGCGCTGATCATCATCGGGGTTGGTCTCATGGTGGCCGAAGCGATAACACCCTCATTTGGCATCCTCGGGTTTGGCGGGCTGGTGGCGTTTGTTTCCGGGTCGTTGATACTCGTCGACAGTGATTTACCTGGTTATAACCTGCCGCTGCCGATCATCGCAGCTTTTTCTGTGGCGAGTGCCGGGGTGTGTATATTGGCCGCAGGTGCTGCAATCAAGGCGACCAGGCAACAGGTTACAACCGGTATCGAAGGCATGATCGGCGCGCATGCCGAGGTGCTTGAGGATTTTGAAATCGAAGGTCGGGTGTTTGCGTTTGGCGAAAGCTGGAACGCGCGATCAAAACAACCCGTCAAACGCAGCGACTCGGTCCGGGTGACCGGCGTAGACGGTCTGACGCTCATCGTTGAACAAGGGGACTGATTATGGAAGTGTTTGGATTAATCATACTGGCGCTCGTTGCCGCCCTGTTCTGGGCGACCTTCAAGGTACTGCGTGAGTATGAACGTGGTGTGGTGTTCATGCTGGGGCGTTTTTACAAGGTGAAGGGTCCGGGTCTGGTGCTGATCATCCCGGTTATCCAGCAGATGGTCCGGGTAGATCTTCGCACCAAAGTCCTGGACATCCCAACGCAGGATCTGATCACGCGCGACAACGTATCCGTCAAAGTGAATGCGGTTCTGTATTTTCGCGTTGTGAACGCTGAACCGGCGATTATCAACGTCGAGAATTACATGGAGGCCACCGGCCAGCTGGCGCAGACAACCTTGCGTTCCGTGCTTGGCCAACACGAGCTGGATGAACTGCTGGCGGAGCGGGATCGATTGAATCGGGATATCCAGGCGATACTTGACAAGCAGACCGACCAGTGGGGGATCAAGGTTTCCAACGTCGAGATCAAGCATGTCGACATTGATGAAAGCATGGTTCGCGCCATTGCCCGACAGGCTGAGGCGGAGCGGGAACGTCGGGCCAAGATCATCCATGCGGAAGGCGAGGAACAGGCCGCGGATAAACTGGTGCAGGCAGCCGGGAAACTGTCGACTCAAAGCGGTGCCATGCAGTTGAGATACCTTCAGACGTTGACCGAAATCGCCGGCGAAAGAAGCTCTACGATCGTGTTCCCGCTGCCCGGTGATCTGCTCGAAGGAATCATGGGGCGGCTGGGTAACAAATCGACCAACGGGAATGACACCTGAGCTGCAAGGGGGAACGGGGATGCCCGTCAATACTTCCCGTCACGCTCGATCTGTTTAGTCAAGCGTCGGCTTGCCCCGCAATTGTTTGCGTAAACCCAGGGTTTTCTTATTGTCCATCCGCGTTTTACGAGCTCGCCGGGAGGGTCGCGTGGGGACGCGACGTTTCGGTGGTTGTTGCGCCCTTTCAAGCAGGTCGTTGAGGCGTTCGAGCGCATCTTCGCGGTTGCGTAACTGAGATCGATGCCGGTCCGCGGCGATGATCAATTCGTTGTGTTTTGTCAGTCGATTCCCTGCGATCGCAGTCAGGCGGGCGCTGACCACCACAGGTAAATCGGCAAGATCAAGTTTAAGACGCAGCTGAACTGCGGTAGATACTTTGTTAACGTGCTGCCCGCCGGGACCGGTGGCACGAACGAAGCGAAGCTCCATAGCCTGCTGTGGGATGTCATCGACAGTGATCATGATCGTGGCGTTTAAAAAGTCAGGTAAGTCTAGCAGGTGGAAGCATTTTGGACGTGCTCCGGGACACGTGTTTTAAGAGTTCAAAAAGCTCAAACCAGAATGATTCATCAGTTGTGAGGTAAATTTCGCCAATGCAAACCACCCCGGCATTCGTTGAGCTGCTCGGCCTTCTGGACCTGGAAGCCATTGATCGCGACATTTTCCGTGCCCGTCACCCGGCCGCCCGCGAGCGCCGTCTTTACGGAGGTCAGATCATGGCGCAGGCGTTGATGGCTGCCGCGCGCACTGTCGATGCTGCCCGTTCACCCCACTCCCTGCACGGATATTTTCTGCGGGCCGGTGATCCCTCTCATCCGGTGATCATCGATGTGGAAAGAATTCGCGATGGTGGCTCGTTCACCACGCGCAGGGTGGTGGCCATCCAGCATGGTCGAGCGATCTTCAACATGGATGTGTCTTTTCAGAAAAGCGAACCGGGTCTGACCCATCAGACAAAGATGCCGGAGGGCCTGGTCCCACCCACTGAAGACATGGTTCCCAACGAACTCAAAGAGGGGACCTTCAGAAGCTTCCGTCTCGATTACCGACGCCTGACCTCAGAAACGCCGCAACCGCCAGAACAGGTCATCTGGTTTCACGCCAACGGCCTGATCCCCGATGACCCGATTCTGCACACCTGTCTGATTGTTTTTGAGTCGGATAATGCGTTGCTTGGTACCGCCAGACTTCCGCACCGTGGAAAGTTCAAACGGGAAGACATGCAGATGGCGAGCCTCGATCACGCCATGTGGTTTCACCATCCTGCCCGCGCTGATGAGTGGTTGCTGTATGCGCTCGACAGCCCCTCATCATCCTGCGCGCGTGGCTACAACCGGGGTCAGATCTTCACCGCGGCTGGCCAGCTCGTAGCAAGCACCATGCAGGAAGGGCTGATGCGACATCACGGCTGAGGGGGGCGTTTTCGCTTTGATTTAGCGCTGGATCTGCCTTTTGGCTGATCTGCTTTTTCAGCCCGCGCATGCTGGGTGCGAAAGGGCCGCTGTGCGCCTGACCCTGCAGGCCGACGGAATTTCTGACCCCATCGAGTTCCGCCGGGTTGGAATGCCGGGATCAGGTGGCGTTTTGAATTGCCGATCAGATCTTCACGACCCATGCGCGTGAGCGCTTCACGCAGCAGCGGCCAGTTGGCTGGATCGTGGTAGCGCAGAAAGGCTTTGTGCAGTCTGCGGATCTTCAAGCCTTTGGGAACGGTCACGGTTTCAGATTGCCGGGTGACTTTGCGCAGCGGATTGATGCCGCTGTGGTACATGGCGGTTGCAGTTGCCATGGGGGAAGGGAGGAACGCCTGCACCTGGTCGGCGCGAAAACCGTTCTGCTTCAGCCAGATGGCCAGATCAAGCATGTCCTGGTCGGTGGTTCCTGGATGGGCGGCAATAAAGTAGGGGATCAGATACTGTTCCTTTCCTGCCTCTTCACTGTAGCGGTCGAACAGTTCTTTGAAACGGTAGTAGCTGTCCATCCCCGGCTTCATCATCTTTGACAGAGGCCCTTCGCCGAGCGCTTCCGGTGCAATTTTCAGGTAGCCGCCAGTGTGGTGTTGCGCCAGTTCGCGAACATACTCGGGGGACTCCACTGCCAGATCGTAACGAACCCCCGAGGCAATCAGGACCTTCTTCACACCATCGAGGGCGCGGGCTTTGCGATACAGACTGATCAGCGGTGAATGGTCGGTGTTGAGGTTTGGGCAGATGCCCGGATAAACGCAGGACGGTCGACGACAGGCTGCTTCGACCTTTTTGCTCTTGCAGGCCAGGCGATACATGTTGGCTGTGGGTCCGCCAAGATCGGATATGACACCGGTAAACCCGGGCACCGTATCGCGGATGGTTTCGACCTCCCGCAGGATGCTTGCCTCGGAGCGGCTCTGAATGATTCTGCCTTCGTGTTCGGTGATCGAGCAGAATGTGCAGCCACCAAAACAACCACGCTGAATGGAAACCGAAAAGCGGATCATTTCATAGGCAGGGATACGCGCGTCACCGTAGCTTGAATGCGGTCGACGGGTGTAGGGCAGTTCGTAAACCCCATCCATTTCCGCGCTTTCCAGCGGTTGTGGTGGTGGGTTGATCCACAATTCGCGATTGCCGTGCCGCTGAATGAGCGGTCGCGCATTGCCTGGATTCGACTCGGTGTGCAGAATTCTGGAAGCGTGGGCGTACAGGATCGGATCGTTGAGAACCTGTTCATAGGCCGGCAGCCGAATTACGCTGTGAGCACGCCGTGCACTCGGCACG
The DNA here is from genome assembly GCA_027622495.1 of Pseudomonadota bacterium. GTDB lineage: Bacteria > Pseudomonadota > Gammaproteobacteria > Pseudomonadales > Azotimanducaceae > JAQBYL01. Next base: position 12,043 of record JAQBYL010000016.1, on the reverse strand, counting down.
TTCCGCACGAAACGCACTACCTGCACCCCGGGCGGCAATGTTGAGGCTGGATCTTCCGCTGGGTTGGCTGGTGCCGTGGCCCCGCTGACACCGGGCGTCATTGCATAGGGATCTATCGGCGGGGCGAGCGCACCCGGCGTATCGAGATGGGTTGAATCGATCTCGATCCAGCCATCGGGCACTCCGTCGCGGGCGACGACTGCCGTGCCGGCCAGGTCGTTGATCTCGTGGATCGCCTCACCTCGGGCCAGGCGATGCGCGATCTCGGCAATCTGCCGTTCAGCGTTGCCGAACACCAGCAGATCGGCCTTGGCATCCAGCAGAACCGAGCGGCGCACTTTTTCCGACCAGTAATCATAGTGCGCAATACGCCGCAGGCTTGCCTCGATACCACCGATGATGAGGGTGCTCAAAGGGTAGGCTTCGCGGACTCGCTGGGCATACACAATAACGCTTCGATCCGGCCGCGCGCCGCCAAGGCCGCCAGGTGTGTAGGCATCGTCACTGCGTTTTTTACGGTCGGAGGTGTAGCGGTTGACCATGGAATCCATGTTCCCGCCGGTGATGCCGAAAAACAGATTCGGTGCACCAAGCGCCGTAAACGCTTTGGCGCTCGACCAGTCAGGCTGGCTGATGATTCCCACCCGAAAACCCTGCGCTTCGAGGGTTCGCCCCACGATCGCCATGCCAAAGCTCGGGTGATCGACGTAGGCGTCGCCGGTCACGATGATGATGTCGCAACTGTCCCAGCCGAGGGCGTCCATTTCGTCACGCGACATGGGCAGCTCAGCCGCCGGGGTCAGACGATGGGCCCAGTATTTGCGATAGGAAAACAACGGTGTGGTCATGGCCGGCGCATTAGAACACATGCGGACGGGTAAGCGGTGAGGTGAAACTTTGCCTTAAGAAGCTGACAGCGATTAGCTGTCTACGCGATCGAATACTCGCTTGTACACCCGGGTCTTGCCTTCTTTGGGGTTCAGTTTAACGGTGACGAGCAGACGGCCGTCTTTGCGGATCTCATAGGTTTTGGTGACCTTGCGGCTGGTGGATTGGTAAGACGAGGTCAGCTTTTTGTTCGACCATTTACTGCGCGTGCCTCGGTAGCTGCCCTTTCTGAGCTGTTCTTTACCGACCCCGACATAGGTCAGTAATGCCTCATCTTCGATCAGCGCAATGATCATCTCGTGTGTCTGCAGCACCTCCGGGTTCTTTACCTCGGTGTTGCTCGTCGGTGTCGGGCTTGATCCGGTGGGTACCGGCACACCGCCAACCGAAATGCTGTGATTGAACACGAAGCCGTCAAACCAGTCGTAGTCCGTATCGTCTGGCCGGACCTCACTGGTGAGCTCCTGGTTGATGAGCCACCTGCCTTCGAGCAAGGAGCTCGCGGCGAATGCCGGCACAGTAATGACCATCAGAACAGGAAACAGCGCTGAGGCAGTCCTTAAAAGCGGCATTGTCGGGTTCTGGGTCCTGGTGAACATGACATGAAGCAGACCATATTGAACCTGAACCGGGGCTGAAGGTAGCGCTGGCGTCACCAGGTTCTGAACTTTTCACACCCGCGCGGCCTGTGCGCAAACGCGCTGCAATCCGGTTACCCTAGCACGCCTGGCAGGTGGGTGAGGGAGCATGGGGCGGGGGCGCGAGCAATTTACTTATTCTGATGGCGGTGAAGGTTATTTTGAGCGGCGCGGGCTCAAACGCCACGCCGGGGTGTTCTCATTGTGGGCTCTCGGTGTGGGGGCTGTGGTGTCGGGGGATTTTTCGGGCTGGAATCTCGGTGTAGGTCTGGCGGGCTTCGGCGGGTTCCTGATCGCGCTTGTGGTGATCACGGTGATGTACGCAGGCCTGTGTTTTTCCATCGCCGAAATGTCGCCTGCTCTGCCGCACACGGGGGGTGCTTATTCGTTCGCACGCACCGCCCTCGGTCCGTGGGGGGGTTACGTCACCGGTCTTGCTGAGAACATGGAGTATGTGATCACTACCGCCGTTGTGTGCTATTTCGCGGCTGCTTACCTGCAGAACATCTTTGGCACGCCGGATACCGTACAGCCACTGTGGTGGCTCGGTCTTTATATTGTGTTCGTCGGCATGAACGTGCTGGGGGTTGCGGCGTCGTTCCGGTTCGTGGTGTTCATCACAATGGTCGCGCTGATGATTCTCGTGGTGTTCTTTGTCAGCGCAATTCCTGAGTTCGAGTGGGCAAAGCTGTGGAACATTGAACCCGATCCGGGCGAGTCACGCCTGTTGCCAAAAGGTGTTGGGGCGATCGGTGCAGCGCTGCCGTTTGCGATCTGGCTGTACCTTGCGATCGAGCAGTTGCCGCTAGCCGCCGAAGAGTCCGTTGACGTCACCCGCGACATGCCCCGCGGCCTGCTGTGGGGGTTTGCCACGTTGGTGACGACCGGGGTGCTGATCACCTTTCTCAATGTTGGGATCGGCGGCGGGGCAGCGTACTTTGGTTCGCAAACAGAGGAACCGCTGCTCGATGGCCTGAAGGTCACCCTGGGTGTGACGAGCGCGAACACGCTCGGCATCCTCGCAGTCGCCGGACTGATCGCGAGTTTTCACGCGATCATCTATGCCTATGGCCGCAACATCTATTCGCTCAGTCGCGCGGGTTATTTTCCGACCCTGTTTTCGGTCACGCACAGTACCCGTAAGACGCCCTGGGTGGCGCTGATCTGGGGTGCTGTGGTCGGTTACAGCGTGCTGCTGGTGTTGTTTGTCGTGGGAGAGCGGGGCGCTTTCGGCGGCGTGATCCTCAATATGGCCGTGTTCGGAGCGGTGATTGCGTACGCCATGCAGATGGTCGCGTTTCTGGTGCTGCGCCGACGCCACGCATCGATGCCGCGACCCTACGTGAGTCCCCTGGGCGAACCGGGTGCCTGGGTCGCACTGGTCATCGCGCTCGGGGTACTCGTGGTGCTGTTTCTTAACGCCGACTTTCGACCCGGTGTGATCGGTGTCGCTGTCTGGTTCCTCGCCGGTCTTGCGTATTTTGGACTCTACGCCCGTCACCATCTGGTGACCTCGCCTGAGGAATCATTCGCGCTGCGGAACACGCAGGCAGAAGATGGGTAGCGCGCGTGTCGCTTCGTCTTAAGCAGTTGAAGTTGCGGGCCGGTGCGCCTTCGGGCATCGACCATGAGTTTGCCGATGGCGAATTAACGGTCGTGCTGGGCCGGCATCACTCCGGCAAGAGTGCGTTATGTCGCCTGATTGCCGGGCTCGATGCGGCTCCTGCTGGGAGCCTATTCATTGACGGCATCGATATCAGTGGTCTGAATGCACGGCTGCGACCGGTAGCCATGGTGTTTCAGGCGTTTGTGAACTACCCAAACTGGACCGTGGAACAGAATCTGGCGTCTCCGCTGCGAGCCCGGCATCGTCGCCGTGGCCGCGACACAGCACATCACCAGGGGCGCGGGAATGGGGGAGACGCGCAGGCGGTCGCCCGTCGAGTCCGGATGGTGGCAGAAAGCCTGCAGATCGATCTTCTGCTGGATCGCTACCCCCATGAACTTTCTGGCGGTCAGCAGCAACGGGTGGCCATCGGCCGGGCGCTGGCGCAGGACGCAGCGGTCCTGGTGCTGGACGAACCGCTGGTTAATCTCGACTACAAACTGCGCGAAGAACTGGAGGGTCAGCTGCGCACTCTCACGCGCCAGACGCGTCAGACTGTGATCTATACCAGTAGCGACCCGCTGGCCGCGTTTGCGCTCGGTGACCGGGTTCTGCTGCTCAAGGCCGGCGAGTATGTTCAAAGCGGCCGACCGGTGGATGTGTACAGCCGGCCGGTGTCGCTGGTCGCTGCGGATCTGATGAGCGATCCCGGCGTCAACCTGCTGTTTGGGCCTGACCACTGGCTCGCCGTTCGGCCCGAGCATCTGTCGTTTAAGCCACCCTCTGCGGACGCGACGGCGTTTCCGGCCACGATTGTGGAGCGTGAAACCAACGGTTCAGAGACCTTCGTTCACTGCCGCTGCCAGGACGAAAACTGGGTGGTGCGATCGATTGGTGTCACTGATGCTGTAGCGGGCGCGGCTGCAACCCTGTATGCCGACCCGGCCAATGTGATGCGGTTTGAGCGTTGATATGGCCCGCATAACGCTCAATGGCATCCAACACCGCTATCCGGGGGCGCCAGACGCAACGCTCAAGGGCATTGATCTCGTGATCAATGACGGCGAAGCACACGCGTTGCTCGGTGGTTCCGGTGCGGGTAAAACCACGCTTTTAAACGTGCTGTCGGGTCTCAGTGAAGCGTTTGCCGGGGAGATCTGCTTCGACAGTAAAGTTGTGCGCTTCGGTGAGCGGCGTAACGTCGCGCAGGTGTTTCAATTCCCGGTGCTGTATGAAGGTCTCGATGTGCGTGGAAATCTCGAGTTCGCACTTAAAAATGCAGGCTGGAAACGTGGCGCCCGCCATGAGCGTGTTGCGGATATCGCAGCTAAGCTTGAAATTGCCGATCTGCTCAACCGGCGGCCGAAGGACCTGACACTGTTTCAAAAGCAGTTGGTCGCGATCGGCAAGGCCCTGGTACGCCCGGATATCGCTCTGGTACTGCTTGATGAACCGCTGACCGCGGTAGCGCCGGCGACCAAGTGGCGGTTGCGGGTGATGTTGAAACGCATCCAGCGCTCGCTTGGCATGACCATGATCTACGTCACTCACGATCAGACCGAAGCGTTGACCTTTGCTGATCGAATCAGCGTGATGGATGCAGGCGCGATCATCCAGACCGACACGGCACAGGCGTTGTATGAACGCCCCCTGCATGAACATGTTGGCTATTTCATCGGTTCGCCCGGGATGAGTTTTCTAAACACCAGGGTTCAGGATAATCAGCTGTGGCTTGCAGACACTCTGCTCGGTTCCACCGATGCGGCGCCTGGTCTGTACAAACTGGGCTTTCGCCCCGAATGGGCCCGCATTGTTCCGTTGAATGACGATCATGACATTGTGTTAACAGTCGAGCGCACGCGAATCGAACATTCCGATCGCGGGGTACCTTTTGGTCTGATGAACGCCGTGTGTGATGGTGAGCGGCTGCATACCCGGCAGCAACTGAATGAGGTCGGATCCGTAACACTACCGGCGCAAGCTGCACTGAAAATAGACATCGCGCGCTGCAGTCTCTATCGCGATGGCTGGCGCGTTGATGGGTTACTTGGTGGGTTACTTGATGGGCATGCAGTCGGATGAGACCCATGCAGGCGAACACTAACAAGGCCTGGCTCGGGGTTCTGCCGGTGGTGTTGCTGGTTGCGTTCAGCGCGGTCATTCCGCTCATGACGGTCGTCAACTATTCGGTGCAGGATATTTTTGATGTACAGACCCGGGTCTTCGTGGGCTTTGACTGGTATCGCGAAACACTGCGGGATCCGCGCTTTGTCGATGCCCTGTTACGTCAGATCCTGTTCAGTAGCCTGATCCTGGTTATAGAGATACCGCTTGGCATCGTGCTCGCCAGAGGTTTACCCCGTGAAGGACGTCTGCTGCCATTGTTGCTGGTTCTGCTGGCGGTACCGCTCCTGATCCCGTGGAATGTCGTCGGCATGATCTGGCAGATTTTCGCCCGCCCCGACATCGGCCTGTTGGGGGCGGCAGTGAACGCAGCAGGCTTTGACTACAACTTTACCGGCGTTGTAACAGATGCGTGGGTGACCTTGATTGCGATGGATGTGTGGCACTGGACATCGCTTGTGACACTGCTGACCTTCGCTGGTCTCACAGCTATTCCAGGTGCCTGTTACCAGGCAGCAATGCTCGATGACGCGAGTCGCTGGCAGGTGTTCTGGTACGTGGAGTTCCCGCGTATCCGCAGCGTACTGGTTATCGCTGTGTTGCTGCGGCTGATGGACAGCCTGATGATCTACACCGAACCCTTTGTGCTCACCGGGGGTGGGCCTGGGAATGCCACCACCTTCTTGAGCCAGTATCTGACCAGCATGGCCGTCGGTCAGTTCGATGTTGGTCCCGCTGCTGCGTTCTCGGTGCTCTACTTTCTGGTCATTCTGCTGTTGTGCTGGTTGTTCTACACAAGCGTCATGGGAAGCAGCAAAGGGCCCGATCCGTACGACGAGGACGGGTTATGAACACAACAATGCGGGCACGCTGGTATGTGTACGCATATTGCCTGTATCTGCTGGTACCGCTGTACTGGCTGGTCAATATGTCTTTGCGCACGCGGGGAGACATCACTGCAGGCCTTGAGGTTGTGCCGTTAAATCCGACGCTTGGTAACTTTGCGGAAATATTCACCAACCCAGTCTGGTTCACTGCGTTGGGTAACTCGTTAAGTTATGTCGTGATCAATACGATTATATCGATACTGGTTGCGGTACCGGCGGCCTATGTGTTTTCACGCTATCGTTTTCTTGGTGATCGACAACTGTTTTTCTGGCTCCTGACAAATCGCATGGCTCCACCTGCCGTGTTTCTGCTGCCGTTTTTTCAGCTGTATTCAGCGATTGGTCTGTTTGACACGCCGCTCGCGGTGGCCTTGGCGCATTGCCTTTTTACTGTGCCGCTGGCGGTCTGGATACTCGAAGGATTCATCTCGAATGTACCGGTGGAAATAGACGAGATGGCGCGTATCGATGGCCACAGCTTTGTTTTTTTCTTCTTTCGCCTCTTTTTACCAATGATCCGCGGTGGGATCGGCGTGACGGTATTTTTCTGCTTCATGTTTTCCTGGGTGGAGTTGCTGCTCGCACGCACGCTCACAGGCAGTGCCGCAAAACCCATTGCGGTCGTCATGACCCGGACCATCAGCGCATCGGGCATCGACTGGGGAGTGCTTGCTGCGGCCGGTGTGCTGACTGTTCTGCCCGGTCTGGTGGTGGTGTGGTTCGTGCGCCGCCATCTGGTCAAGGGCTTTGCCATGGGGCGGGTGTGATGGCGTGGATGGCCTGGACGTTGCCGACGGCGCTGTTCTTTGCCGCGATCGCCGCTGGTCTGGTCGCGATGACCGTATTTGAACTTGTTCGTCCGACAATCCCGCGCAGAGGTCTCCTGCCACTGGTCACCTCTCGAGGAGATCGTTTTTTTATTTCGCTGCTTGTCAGTGCCTTCATCCACGCAGGCTGGCTTGGTATTACGGAACTACCGGTATACATGGCATCAATTGGTTGCCTGGTACTTGGCGGGCTGCTGATGCGCTTTGGCTGACGAGACCACTATACTGTGCCCACGATCAAACAGCGGAGCATCAGGAGAAACATGGGACCTTCGACCAGCCCGATCAGAGCAGGATTTCTGTTGTGTTTGACATGCGCTGGCCTGCTTGCAGGCTGCTCGGGTGACGGTGCGCCGCAGGAGCAGGCGAAAGTCGATTTCGTGGCCAATGCGGCGCGCTGGGTAGATGAGGAATTTCAACCATCGACGCTCAATCGCGCCGAGCAGATGAGCGAAATGGCCTGGTTCACCGCTGCCGCCGAACCATTGCGCGGCATGTCGATCAATGTGGTTTCTGAGACCCTCACAACCCACCAGTATGAAGCGGAAAAACTGACGGCTGCGTTTGAAGAGATCACCGGGATCAAGGTGACCCATGACCTGATCCAGGAAGGTGATGTGATCGAAAAGCTGCAGACACAGATGCAGACCGGTCAGAATGTTTACGACGCCTACGTGAATGACTCGGATCTGATCGGCACCCATTCGCGATACGGCTATGTGGTGCCGCTCAGCGACTTCATTGCCGGTGAAGGCCAGGCGTTCACCTCGCCGACCCTCGACCTCGACGATTTCATCGGCCTTGCGTTCACCACCGGCCCGGATGGCCAGGTCTATCAGTTGCCCGATCAGCAGTTCGCCAATCTGTACTGGTTCCGCTACGACTGGTTCCAGCGGCCGGAGTTGAAGGAGGCGTTTCTTGCCCGTTATGGCTATCCCTTGGGTGTGCCGGTCAACTGGTCAGCCTATGAAGACATCGCTGAGTTTTTTACTGAACATGTGGGCACGATCGATGGTGAGCGTGTTTACGGCCACATGGATTACGGCAAAAAGGATCCCTCTCTCGGCTGGCGTTTCACCGACGCCTGGCTGTCCATGGCTGGGGCGGGAGACAAGGGCATCCCCAATGGTCTGCCTGTGGATGAATGGGGTATGCGGGTAGAAGGTTGCCGACCGGCAGGCTCTGCCGTGGTTCGAGGGGGGGCAGTTAATGGTCCCGCCGCCGTTTACGCTCTCACCAGGTACATGGACTGGTTGAAGAAATATGCACCGCCGGAAGCGCAGGGAATGACCTTTTCTGAAGCCGGATCGGTTCCCGCCCAGGGTCACATCGCCCAGCAGATCTTCTGGTACACCACCTTTACCGCAGACATGATTCAACCCGGCCTTGCCGTGGTCAATCCCGATGGCACACCCAAATGGCGCATGGCACCTTCCCCGCATGGACCCTACTGGGAAGAAGGCATGAAGCTCGGCTACCAGGACACCGGGTCGTGGACCTTGTTGAAAAGTACGCCGCTCGATCGACGTCAGGCCGCCTGGCTGTATGCGCAATTTGTGACGGCAAAAACCCTGTCGTTGAAGAAAACGCTGGTTGGTCTTACGCCATTTCGAAACTCAGACCTTCACGCGCAGGCGATGAGTGACGCAGCACCGCGTCTGGGCGGTCTGGTTGAATTTTATCGCTCGCCCGATCGTGTTCGCTGGACCCCTACGGGGACCAACATACCCGACTACCCGAAACTGGCCGCCCTGTGGTGGCCGAGTATCGCTGACGCCGTGAGTGGTTCAGTTTCGGCGCAGGTTGCAATGGATCGTCTGGCGGAAAGAACCGATGCAGTTCTGGCTCGGCTGGAAAACATCGGTATTCAGGGAGACTGCGGACCGCGGCTCAACGAACCCGAGGCGGCTGATGTCTGGTTGGCGAGGCCGGGTGCACCCAAGCCGCAGCTTGCCGATGAGAAACCCGCCGGCCAGACCGTTCCCTATGATGAGTTGATCAACGCCTGGCGCGAAGCGGGTTCGTCACCAGGCGAGCAATAGCAATAACGCGTTGCCTGGTGATGCGTTTAAGGAAGTACACATGAACGTGCTGGCGCGCGGTTACCTTGGGTTTCTCAACTACCCGAGGACATTGCTAGGACTCGTGATCTTGACGCTTGCGGTTGCTGGCGTGTTTGCTACTCGTTTCAGCTTCGATGCATCCTCGGAAACGCTGGTGGTCAAAGATGATCCGGATCTTGCTGCCTATCAGCGGATTGCCAGCGTCTTCGGCGGTGACGAATTTCTGCTGCTGACTTTTTCGCCTTTGAGCGGTGATCCGCTCGACGCTTTTAATCTCGCCCACGTACAAGCTATGCAGGCAGACCTGGAGGCGCTCGATGGTGTCCAGTCGGTGTTCTCAATCCTCAATGTTCCGTTGTTGCGAAGCCCCCCTGTGCCGATTGCAGAAATGGCGAATGGATTCAAAACCCTGGCCTCGCCGGATGTTGATATCCGCCTCGCGAAGGCTGAACTGCTTTCGAGTCCTTTGTTTCGCGAGCTTCTGATCTCAACGGATGCAGCCACCACCGCGATGCGGATCGATCTTGCACCGGATGAACGGCTGAAAGCGGTGGTGGTAAAACGCGATCAATTACGCGGTATGGACGTAACGGATCAGAGCGCGGCGCGGGAACTGGCATTGGCTGATCAGGAGTACACCGTTGCGCGTGCTGTTTACCTGGACAACCGCGAACGGTTGATTGCGCAGGTACGGGCGGTCCGCGACCGTTATAAAAGTTCCGGCATCGCGTATCTCGGCGGTGTTCCCATGATTGCCGCCGACATGATCTCTTTCGTTAAGACCGATCTGATTGTATTCGGTGGCACCGTGGTGGTGTTGATGATGGGTGCGCTGTACCTGTTCTTTCGCCAGGCACGCTGGGTGATCGTTCCGATATCTGCCTGTGCGGTCACCATCGCGTTGAGCATCGGGGTGCTGGGTTTTCTGCAACGCCCGGCGACCGTGATCTCATCCAACTTCATCTCGCTGATCATCATCACTAATGTATCGCTGATCATTCACCTGATCGTGCGATACCGGGAGCTGCTTCGCAGCCACGAGGCGTTCGATGTTCGCGCCCTGGTGCATGAAACGATGCTCAGTAAATTTGCACCGTGTCTGTATACCGCCCTGACGACCATGGCGGCCTTTGGTTCGCTGATCTCCAGCAGAATTCTCCCGGTTGAAGACTTTGGCTGGATGATGTGTCTTGGGATCGCCGTTGGGTTCCTTGTTACATTCACGTTCTTTCCAGCTGTTCTGCTGCTCATGAAACGAGGCACACCGATCGTGGCCACCGATCGGGATCTTGGCCTGACCCGGGCGTTGAGTTATACGGCACGCTGGCATTCAAGCGGGGTGCTTGTGGCAACGGCGGTAGTTGTGGGTCTCGCCGTGTACGGGATCAGTCGCCTGTCACTGGACAATCGGTTCGTCGACTACTTTCAGACCGATACAGAAATTTATCAGGGCATGAGCTATATAGACCGCTTTCTGGGTGGCACGGTGCCTCTGGATGTGGTGATCGGATTTGCGCCCTACGTGAAACCGGACGTGGACGACAACGACCCGTTCGCCGATGACTTTGCTGACGACACAGTCGATGCGTATCCCGAACGCTACTGGTTTACCCGCGACAAAGTCGATGGGGTTCAGAAGCTGCACGACTTTATGGATGCGCGTGAAGAAATCGGCAAGGTGGTTTCGATAGGCTCACTGGAAACGCTGGCCCGGGATTTCAACAATGGTGAGCCATTGTCGAATGCGGTCATTGCCGCGGTGTTGGGTGTTGTGCCCGAAGACCTGCGGCGCGAGCTGATCAAACCCTATGCTTCACCGGAGCAGGGACTGATGCGGATTACTGCCCGCATCATCGAAAGCGGTCCGGCGGTTGATCGGGATGCACTGGTTAGTAGCATCCGTGCTCATGCCGAGCAGGAACTGGGTGTGCCCGCAGAGCAGATCGAAGTTTCGGGCATGATGGTCCTGTTCAACAGCATGCTCCGGCAGTTGTTCAGCTCACAGTTGGATTCGCTGTTGTATGTGCTGCTTGCTACCGGCGTGATGTTTGTGGTTCTGCTGCGGTCTTTGAAATATGCGGTTCTCGGTTTGATCCCCAACATTATCTCGGCCGCAAGCGTAATCGCAGTGATGGGTTTTGCAGGGATACCGCTCGATATGATGACCACCACCATCGCCGCGATCAGTGTGGGGATCGGTGTCGATAATGCCATTCACTATCTGTATCGCTTTCGTGAAGAACATGCCCGCTGGGGGGATGTGCGAGTGGCGATCGCCTGGTGTCATGCCAGCATCGGCCGCGCGCTGTATTTCACTACCCTGACAATCGTCATCGGTTTTTCGGTTTTGGGATTTTTCAACTTTGTTCCGACCATCATGTTCGGCCTGCTGACCGCCCTGGCGATGGCTCTGGCACTGTTCGCCAACCTCACTGTGTTGCCGAGTCTGCTGGTCAAGTTTGTGAGCAACCTGGAGCCGCAGGAAGGGGTTGGACCCATCGAGCCGCCGAGCCGCAGCAGTCAGATATAAATAGTCCGCGGGGTAGGCGTACAATAGTGGGCGCGAGAAATCAGGGGGAAATATGAACAAAGTTGAAGGCCTACATCATCTGGCGATCTGCACCAGCGATATGAAGGCGCAGATTGATTTTTTTACCGACAAACTGGGCATGGAACTGGTTGCGCTTTACTGGATGCACGGTGTGGAAAACACCTGGCACGGTTTTCTGCGATTGAACGACGAAAGCTCCATCGCCTTTGTGTGCAATCCGGGCATAAAAGACATTGATATCAAATTGGGCTCAACCCATGCTGGCAACCCGGCCGCAAACTGTGCCGGTGGAGCCATGCAACACCTTGCCTTCAAGGTCACCAGCCATAAAGAAATGCTGGCGATGCGTGATCGGTTGCGCTCAAAGGGTGTGCCGGTGCTGGGCCCCATTGATCACGGCTTTTGTGCATCAATCTACTTCGCCGGCCCGGAAAACCTGTCGCTTGAGTTTTCGTACTC
>JAQBYL010000481.1 GCA_027622495.1 Pseudomonadota bacterium | reverse complement strand
ACCTGAATGGCACACCGGGGCTTGACGCGAATCCTTATGCCGCCGCCAGTCGTGCTCCTGACCTGAGCGGTTTGCCACCAACCTATCTCTGTGTGGGGTCCGAAGATCTGTTTCGCGATGAAGACCTGGCTTACGCTCAGCGTCTGATCGCCTGTGATGTGCCATGCGAACTCGCCGTGTTTCCGGGGTTGTATCATGGCGCCGACATGTTTGTGCCGACCGCCGCCGTGAGTAAACGTCTGAATGGGAGTTTTTTGAGCGCGCTGGCGGATGCGCTGCGTTAGTGTTCCGGGATTCGCCGATTTATTGATGATCTGGTGATGAATAGCTAACCCCTGCAAGCGTAGGCAAAGGCAACCCGGTGGTGCCGCTAGGGGTTGTTCGCCTCGGTCCACTTTCAGCGGAAAGTCACCGTGTTAGATCAACCGATCGCCAAGCCAGTTTTGCAAAGCTGAACATGTTCGGCTTTCCGCGGAAAGTCAGCGACTCGTTTTGGTCGACTGATTGATCCAATTTGATAGATCGGCGTGCCAGAAGACGCCGGGTGGCGCGTCGGATTGGGGTTGATGAGGCGTCCTTCAAGAAAGGCCGTCGTTACGTGACGGTGGTGACAGCCGATCAAGGTCGAGTGATCGATGTCGAAGATGGCCGCACAAAAAACAGCCTCAGACGCTTCTCCGACCCGCGACCCACCCTAAACGGCGAAGGCCCATACATATACAGTATCTACATCGTCGAAGACAGTCATTCAATTCAAGCGAATTTCAGTGATTTCCTACAAATCGATAACCGAAGCAAAACGAGCGATCCGACCACCCCACCGTAAATAACCTTTCGATATCCTCAAAACGGGGACCGAGCTGACGGGTACGACTCTAACCTTTAGAATAAATTACTCCTAAAGCCGCGACGCCGCTGATCCACAGACTCCTGGTCGAATGACTAACCCCCTTTGGCCGCCGTCAACTGCTCCGGCTGGTTTGACCCTTTGCCCTGCGCCTTCAGGTACAACGCCAACTGCCGATCATGACGGCTGGTTGCCGACATCGGTCCGGGCCGTACAAAAGGCTCCCATTTAGGCTCTCTCGCACCGGTCACTTCGTCACCCATGATGGTCACCCGCTGAATCACCCGCTCACCTTCAAAATCATTGAGCACAAAATGCTGCGTACAGCGGTTGTCCCACATGGCAACGGTGCCTGTAGTCCAGCGGTAGCGCAATGTGAATCTCGGGTTTTTCACCCACTCGGTCAGATAGTCGAGCAACGCGCGGCTTTCGCTCCAGTTCATCTCAACAATGCGTCGAGTGAAGTGTTCGTTCACATACAGCGACTTCCTGCCGGTCAGCGGATGCACGCGAACCACAGGGTGTACGGCCATCTTGTCCGGTCGGTTGTGCGGCAACGCGTCGTGCAGGGCGGTCAGTGATTCACAGAGTTCCTGCATCGGTGGGGACAATTCAGCATAGGCCCGCTCGAGGCTGGTCCACATGGTGTCGCCACCCACATCAGGGCACTTGACCATGTGCAGCACAGACATGATGGAGGGTTGCGCTTCGAAGGTGATGTCCGTGTGCCATTCGTCGGCGATTCCGCCCTGGGTGGCAGCAAGTTCAAATACACCGGGATGATCGGTGAAGGGATTTTTCAGGTTCGGATGGCTTTCGATCCGGCCGAACTGCTCGCCAAAATGAACGTGTTCATCGAGGCTGATCGACTGCCCTGGAAAAAACAGAACCTTGTGTTCCACCAGCGCAGACTTGATCTGATCGATCTCATCACCTGATGCCTGGCCCAGAACCGGCCCACGTATTTCGGCCCCGAGGCTGCCGGACAGACGTTTAACTTGCCATTCGCTCACATCTTGCTCCTTTGCATATCCCTGTTTAAAGCCTGCCGCATCACACCCTGCAGGTGCTCACAAAGCAGCAACCCCGCTATACTAGCCGCTGCCCCAGTTCTGCGAAACCGGTGTTCCCTATGCCTGAGAAGTACGAGGCTGCGCCCCTCACGTTCCCCCCAGTTGTTAAAAACCCATGTCGTTTGATCAGACGGATCGTCATTGCCCTCGCGCTGATGACAATTGCTCCGACCCAGGCGGCAGAAGGCGATCCGGCATTGCAGCGGGCACTGATGCAAACCGGGATCGATCTGCAAATGAAGGACGACGTGAGCGGCGCCAACGTGGTTGCCGCCGAGCTCAAACGCAGGTACCCGGACGACGCGATCGGCTACGTATTCAACCTGAACACGCTCGCAAGCGTTCTGTCCTGGGACGAAACCGGCGCACAAGTTGATCAACAGATCCTCGATGACGCTGAAATCGCCCTACGTCTTTGCGCCGACGGATCAAACTCAACCCACAGGACGCCGTCGGCTATTTTCAATGCGGTCAGGCGCACTTCAACCTGACTTACCTGCACGGTGCACGCGGCAATTACTACCGCGCCGGAACCAACGGCAGCGACGCCATCGAATTTCTCGAAAAAGCGCTTGACCTGGATCCTCAACTGACCGACGCCAAACTGCACCTGGGCGCTGCCTACTATTTTGCCGACAACCTGCCGCCATTCGTTCGAGCATTCAGCCGGCTGCTCTGGTTCATCCCGCAGGGGAATTCAGAGAAGTCGCTTCCTTATCTTGCGGAAGTCACCGGGTCTGGCGACCTGTATCGCGATGTCGCGAGCTACCTGTACGCCTGGGTTCTGCTGCGGGGCGATGATGTTTCCAGGCACAAAGCCGGAGAGATCCTGGCAAGTCTGGTGCAGCGTTTTCCGCAGAGCCGGCGCTTTCAGATGCGCTACCTGTCATATCTTGTTGCAACGGGTGAGTACCCCACCGCCGTGTTGTCGGCGCAAAGATTCATGGACGAGTGCCCGGGCTGCACACGCGACCCGGTCGACGTGGATCTGGCCCGACTCTGGCAGGCCAGAGCCTTACTGGCCCAGGCAGACACAGTCAATGCAGTGGAGGTTGTGGATAGGATCGAGCACACCCAGTCGTTCCCCAGCTGGGCCCAGGGCTGGCACAGTCTGACCCTCGCTCAACTGAAAGACATCATTCCCGACCGGGCGTCAGCCACCCGCATGTACCAGCGCGTTCTGGATTTACGCAAAACGGGCGAGATCAGTGAAGAGCTGGAAAGCCTTGCTCTAGACGGCTTAGCCCGACCTTTCACCACCAACGCAGTAACACAGTAGTAACACAGTAGTGGCCGCCACCGTACCGACGGTGTGAGGCGCGCCCAG
>JAQBYL010000480.1 GCA_027622495.1 Pseudomonadota bacterium | reverse complement strand
ACCACAATGAATGAAAAGACATGGACAAAGATATCTGCAGTATCGGAGATCATCAGCTCTGTAGTTGTGGTGACCACTTTGATCGACCTTGCCATCCAAACCCCCAGGCATTCGCGAACCTCCATAAACCCCACTCCGAACTATCGCTCGCAGAACAACAGCAAACTGCCAACGTATTGGCTGGACTGTTAAGGATTAGAGAATTTGCATGGTTTCAGTTTAAAAGCGGAGTTCTGGACGAAACTACCTTGCGCAGTTACTTAGCTCCTCTAACCCGCTGGTTGAAGTGGGAGGGGTCGAAGCCAACCTGGTTACTCTTCTCAAAGGAGTTAGATCCGGAATTCGTTGCGTATGTAGACGGAATGCTGAAGACCAAAGAGTGACGCGTAGACCAATTGAAGTGCCTCGATAGTTTCATTGCCCGCAGGGACGGGAGTGTTGACTGGCTCGAAACCTCCGATGAATTTGCCGATGGCGACACCATGGATCCGGAATTTGTCGATGCGTTTTTAAAGTCGATCGACTGCTATGTCATGGGATCGCTCAGCTACGAGACCGCGCTGGGCTTTGAACGCAAGGGGTTGGCATGGTTGATCTGCGTTACGATGTGCGCGGATAGTCAGGTTTCGTTGTGGAGGATGGCGTGCTCTATCTTTTGGCTGCAGATCTAATCCTTGTTACACATGTGCTCTTCGTCGCGTTTGTTGTCGTTGGCCTTATCTTCATCCTGCTTGGCAGGCTGAAGGGCTGGTTCTGGGTCCGTAACCCGTGGTTCCGTCTGGCGCATCTTGCTGGTATCGGTGTCGTCGTTGTGCAGGCCTGGCTCGGCGCAATATGTCCGCTCACCGTCTGGGAAATGGAGTTACGCCACAAAGCCGGTGAAGTCAGCTATTCCGGTACGTTCCTATCTCACTGGCTTGAAGCGATCCTTTACTACCAGATGCCTGAGTGGGTGTTTGTGGTCTGTTATTCGGCATTCGGGTCCCTGGTTGTGGCCAGTTGGTTCTGGGTTCGTCCTCGTCCATTCACTAAGGTGGCAGGTGAGGGTGCGATCCGATGACAGAGAGCATGATGCAGTGTCGAATTTCCGCTCACGCCGGGTATCATGGAATTCATGCCACTACCGTTGACCGGCAGACCATGTTCACCGACTCAGAACTCCCCGGTATCCTCGTGAAAGCCAGGCACAAAGAGGAACTGACCGAAATCGAACTGCGAAAGTACGGTGCGTATCTGCTCTCCATGCTGGCCAATGCAGAAGCAGCACACTTTCAACATTCAAAAGGACTTCTGTCCGATGAGCATCTGGAATCGCTTGTTCAAGGGTTGCTCCGTCATATCAGGAACCACCATCTGGGGATGGTGCATTGGAAAGCCTATCGCCCGGAGTTTGTCGGTTCGTTTCAGGTGTATATGGACGAACAGTTGTGGCGGATTGGTGTGGAGGCGTAACCATGGTAGATCAACTTTTCCGGTTTCCGGAAGCAGTCAAAAGAGACCCCGCCATCGCCAAATGGATGATTGAGCACCCGGACGATCTGGGTTCGATCGCGCAATACTGGTTCGAGGTAATTCGTGATTGTGGTGACGACGTGCTGGAACTCATGCATGACGGCTGCCCACTGGCTGTGTTACCGATGCCGCTTTTACCTATGTCAACGCATTCACGAATCACACCAACGTCGGGTTCTTTCGTGGCGCAGAGCTGGCCGACGCAAAGGGTCTGCTTGAGGGCGCTGGCAAGTACATGCGCCACGTCAAAATCAAAAGGGGGCACGAGATAGATAAGATTGCACTACGCAAACTGATCAAATCTTCCTACCTCAATATGAAACGTCGTGTTAAGGAGGAGAAGAATGAGCGGGATGCGTGATGCAACTTGGTGGTGCATATTTCACTAACTCCATGGTCAGGTTCAAAGTAATACCAGAAGCGCATCTGATCCTTCTTGAGCAAGGCAGGATCCTGATGCTCAGACGTTTTCAGACAGGGTTTGAGGACGGCAATTACAGTGTGGTGGCCGGTCACTTTGACGGCAACGAAACCGGCACCATGGCGATGGCGCGGGAGGCAAAAGAAGAAGCAGGCCTAACCATATGCCCGAGCGATCTTAAACTTTTCCATGTCTGTCATCGTCTGCGCGAAGACGAAAGGATCTCTTTCTTCTACACAACGGATATCTGGGCAGGTGAGCCGAAGAACATGGAGCCGCACAAATGTGATGACCTGTCCTGGTTCCCGATCACGGCACTACCGCCAAACACCATCCCGTATGTTCGGCATTCAATCAAGGAGGGGCTCGCTGTTGTTACCTATTCCGAGTTCGGATGGTGACAAACATCGACCCGAATTGGTCGATGCTCATCAGAATCCGTTTCTACCCTGCCTTGTCACTCGTTGGGGCCATCTCTGATGCTGCATCTGCTTCCGCTTTATCAATCAACGCACGCGAAATGATGTACTGACGGATCCGCTCTGCGTCTTCGCTCGTTACCACGTCGGCAAAACTCGCCATGCCCCGCGGTGCAAGAACACCGCCGATGACGATGTCATCGAAGATCTGATGCTTGCCTTCCGAAAGCAGGCGCAGGTCAGGAATGATGCCGCCCGAACGGGCGTTCCCGCCATGGCACACACCGCACACCAGGTTGTAAAGCTGCTCACCACGCAGAAGGTCGTCAGCCGATGCGGTCAGCGCCGGTTGGTCGGGGATCGATCGGTCCAGCACTCTTGGCTCCTTTACAACTTGCGTGCCACCAAGTTTGAAGGCCAGCAGTTTGCCGAAGTTGCCGTATTTGAGGGCCGCAGTCTCGTTTGTTTCGCCGACGAAATTTTCGATCGCACCAGTCCCGGCGAGAATGGCGATGTACTGCTCGCCATCAACTTCATAGCTGATCGGTGGTGCGAGCATTGATATGTAGGTGTTGAACGTCCACAGCTTGTCGCCGGTATCGCTGTCAAAGGCGCTCAGGTAACCGAGGCCGTCGCCCTGGAAAACAACGTTTCCGGCCGTTGCCAAGACGCCACTGTTCCAGTAATGCACGTGATCTACCGACCAGAGTTCTTCACCGGTTAGCGGGTTGAAGGCTTTCAGGTAGCCTTTTGAATCCGGCATTTCGTCTTCGTATTTCGCGGCAAGGATCGAGGAGTTTTTAAGATCGATCCCCATGTTCACAGTGCCGGGGTTTCGTTTGAACACACCGGTCGCTTTGAATTCCGCGTCAACTGAATACAGGAATGGAAAGTCCTGCGCCGGCAGG
>JAQBYL010000015.1 GCA_027622495.1 Pseudomonadota bacterium | reverse complement strand
GCAGATCCTGCTCCAGCGCATCAAGAGATCGATCGAGTTTTATCAATGAATTCACTGTCTTTCCCGCATACCTGTATATACATACAGTATAACTACATCGTCGACAACAGTCACTCAAAACCAGCAAATTTCAGTGATTTCCTACAAACCCTGCTCGACTAACACATCGATCTCTTCACGGGCATTTCCCGTAGGCGCTTTCCGAGTTTACCCATAGCAGTACAACAACAGCCTGACTACTACACGGTCGACCAGCACTCCAACTCCACCGCAGCCCCCACTGCCAGACCACTTGCACCGAACGCGCTGCGAGCCGGTTTGTTCCCCGGGAAGTAGGTCACATAGACCTTGTTGAAGTCTGGCCAGTCGGCCATGTCGGCCAGCATCACAGTGCATTTGACCACTTGCTCCATGGATGAACCATTGGCCTGGAGGATGGCCTTGATGTTGTCCAGTGCCTGAGCGGCCTGACCTTTCATACCGCCGGGTTTAAGGTCCAGGGTTCCAGGCAGGGTGCCCAGTTGCCCGGAAAGATAGAGCATGTTGCCCACACGAACTGCATCCGAGAACGGCAGGTTCAATGCTCTGGTCGACTCAGATGCAAGGTATTGCGCCTGCTCACCCATCGCGCAGGAACTCACAACCCACAGTGCTGCTGCGAATAAAAATTTCAGTTTCACCACTTCTTCCTCCAGATTGATCTTGTGGATGAAGCTACACTTTATCTGGCGGGGTGAAAACCGACGTACAACTTCAGGTGCCAAATGAAATCGTCAGTAAACAACTGCCTGTTATCCATGGTGCTGATAGCGGCTTCACTGACCAGCGCAAGGCTAGCGGCCGAAGAAAGCAACTCCACCCAAAGGATTGAAGAAATTGTTGCCCCCCTTGTTTCAGCGCACGAGTTCAGCGGTGCAATCGTGCACTGGCTTGCCTTTGAGGGAGACGTGCAACTGGACGAACCGGTTACGCGCTATTTACCAGAGTTCCCGCATGCGCAGACCACCGTTCGCCGGCTGATTTCGCACAGTAACGGTTCGAGACAGCGGTGTTTGTGAGCAACAGTTCCCTGTCACCCTGGCCTCTCATTACTCTGCAGCGCGATCTGGTGGACGCACTGGCCGGCCACGTGGTGGAAACAGAAAAACCAATAAACTTTGATCGCTTTGACAAAGAAACCCGATCAGCAATGGTCGGGACCTACACCGCCAATGACCTCGGCACCGTGCAGATACTAGGCGATGCAGATGGCCTGCAGTTACGTATCGGAACAGGCCTCGTGTTCGATGCATTCCCGGTTAGTGATCAGATCCTGTATGTGCCGGAACCTGACCTGTGGCTTGCGTTGCGCGGCGGGAAAGCGTCTGCGGTTCTTCATCTTCGATCCATGTTCCAGGACACGGTGGCGCGCCGGAGGATTGAAACCCAGCCGCCAGACTAAACGCGCATTACAGATCTAACTGATTCGGTTCAATCTGGCTTCGCGGTAGGGCCTGACTTTCGGCAGTTGTTCGCCAGAAAGCGTTTCCTTTTCAAGAAGCAGCGCGGCTGATTCGTCCAGAGTCTGACGATAGGTTTCTAGAATGTCGGTTGCTTTGTCATAAGCAGACTGGATGAGATCCCGAACCGCATTATCGATCTGGGTCGCGGTCTGTTCACCGTAGTTACGAACAGAGGGTAGATAACTTTCTGTCTGGCCCAGAAAACTCTGGCGCTCTTCTGAGTAAGTTACCTGCCCCAATACCTCGTTCATTCCGTAGCGGGTGACCATTGTGCGCGCGATGTTGGTCGCCTGGCTGAGGTCGTCCGCAGCACCGGTGGAAAGCTTGTTGAACACCAGCATTTCAGCCGCACGTCCAGCCAGAAGGACTGCCATCTTGTTCATCAGTTCGTCTTCGGTCATGAGGTAACGATCTTCTGTAGGCCGCTGGATGCTGTAACCCAGCGCACCGATACCCCGGGGGATGATGGATACTTTATGAATCGTCTCAAAACCGGGCAATGCCAGGCGAACCAGCGCATGGCCAATTTCGTGGTGTGCGACTACGTTTCGCTCGTAAGGATTCAGCAGGCGGTTGCGCTTTTCAAGACCTGCGACAATACGTTCGATCGCAAGTGTGAAGTCCTCAATCGTGACAATAGTCGCTTTACGTCGGGTAGCAAGAATCGCGGCTTCGTTCACCAGGTTCGCAAGGTCTGCTCCCGTGAACCCAGGCGTCAACGCAGCGATTTCTTCCTGGTTTATCTGCGGGTCCAGGCTGATCTTTTTGGTGTGCACCTTGAGGATGTCGACTCGACCCCGTTTGTCGGGTCGATCCACCAGTATCTGGCGGTCGAAACGACCTGCACGCAACAACGCCGGATCGAGAATTTCAGGTCGATTGGTTGCCGACAGAAGAACGATACCCTGCTGCGGGTCGAAGCCGTCGAGTTCGCTCAACAGTTGATTCAGCGTGTGCTCTTTCTCGTCGTGCCCGCCCATCATCGGCCCCACACCACGGGCACGTCCCAGGGCGTCCAGTTCATCAATAAAAATAATGCATGGCGCGCTGCGTCTGGCCTGGTCGAACAGATCCCGCACGCGGGCGGCGCCAACACCAACAAACATCTCCACGAACTCGGAGCCGCTGATCGAGAAAAACGGTACCGCAGCTTCTCCTGCAACTGCACGAGCAAGCAGTGTTTTGCCTGTGCCGGGTGGCCCCACAAGCAGGACCCCTTTGGGAACGTGCGCACCGAGACGCCCATAGCTGGTCGGGTCTTTAAGAAACGCAACGATCTCTTCGAGTTCGGCTTTCGCCTCATCCACACCGGCAACGTCTCGGAACGTAACCTGTGTGTCTGTTTCGACATAGACTTTGGCCTTGCTCTTGCCGACTGACATCATTCCGCCCATGCCCTGTTTTTCAGCCACTTTGCGGATGAAGAACAACCAGATTCCCACGAACACCAGGGCAGGCAGAATCCACGACATAAGTTGCGTGAACCAGTTGTTCTCGATGACACCTGCGAATTCGACGTTGTGTTCGGCAAGGTCTTTGGCGAACTCCGGTTCGATACGCACGGTCTCGATGTACTCGTGGCTATCGCTGCGTGGCAGTTTAAGCTTGCCGCGAATCTTGGTTGTCGAAATACTGATTTCGACTAACTCATCGTTCTTCAACATCGTCTGGAACGCGCTGTAGGGAATGGTTTCAATCATGTTAGATTGCTCCCACCAGGCTTGCATGGTCAGGAACAGCATGATCGTGAAGGCGATGTACCAGAAGTTTACGTGTGTTTTTCTGTCCACGATTTTGCCAGTGGAAAGCGGGTTGAAGCGAAACCATCACAACAACTCGCCGCTTGGATCACCATAAGGGTAAATGCCTATGTCCCATGGGCGATCGAACAGGGAGAAGCGAGAAATACGGATTTGCATCATTGGGATCTTCAACGAAATTATCGCCGTCGAGCAACGCCTCAGGACCATAGCGGTCTTCGCCGACGCATCGATCAGAATCAATCGCAGGTTTGTTTGCGCGGATTCGCGGCGTTATAGTAGCTACTCATGTTCTTGTGCAAACCATGAATGCAGGCGTTTCAGTCCGAATATCTCTCAGGCAAGGAAGAAAATGATTCTGCGAAATAGTGTTCTGTTGGTGTTCTGTCTGCTTTCCGGAGCAGCGTATGCCGATAAACCGGCATTTGGTGACACGTTCACGTTTCGCGCTGGGGGCATGCAGAGTAACGCTGATCTGACCCTGGCCAAGACAAACGATACCTTCCCCGAAAGTGAGCTGAATGAGACCAGTCTCGGACTCGATGATGACAACAACTCGCTGTGGCTCCGGGCCGACTGGCAGTTTGCTGATCGATGGCGGTTGGCTGCGACTTACAGCAAATTTGAAGCCAATGGTTTCAACATGATTGGCACCGACGGAAATTTCGGTGACGTTGACTGGACTGCGGGGGCATCACTCACCAAAAAATTTGAGTCCAAACTCTATATTGTCGATCTGGTCTGGGATATCTGGCAGTCGGACCGCGCCCATGTGGGTATTGGTGGTGGTTTTCACGTTGCAGACGTGCGAGCGCAAGTGGGCGCCACCATCGAAACCAACGTAGGCGGCCAGGTCAACATCGTGAATTTCGGTACCGACGATGCCACGCTCACAGCCCCGCTTCCAAACTTGATTCTAACCAGTGGCCCGATGCTGGGTGAAAAAGTCTACCTGGAAGCTACAGCCGGCTATTTCAGCCTGAACTACGAAGACTACGATGGTGAACTCACTTCTATTCGCGGCAGTATCGAATGGCGACCGTTCGAGCGCTTCGGCGTGGGGGCGGGCTATCAGTACGTTGACATCAACGTGAAGCGCGATGATTCAACTTCGCAAAAAGAGTTCGACGTTAAGTTGACCGGACCGTTCCTGTTCCTTTCATTCGGTATTTAGAGTCCGGCGAAATCAGAGCGTATACGACAGGTAAAATATCGCTGATGACCGATCTTCGCTTCCGCCAGTCCATTGCTTTGCCGCTTTACCGGGTTTCAACCAGCCGAGCGCCACGTTGAGAGCGAGACGTTTACTCGCCTGCCAGTCAAGCGCGAGGTTGATTTTCCGGCCGAAGTCGCGGCTTGTGACTTCCTGAGCAAACAGGGTGGGTTCGGGGAGTCTGAAATCGTAATAGATCAGATTAAGCGTCACATCGGTTAGCGGCGCCACGCGCACCATATTGCTCTTCAGGTTGGAGTTGGCAAGCGGGTAGTTACCGGCGATCTCAACTTGAACCCAGTAACCGTAGTCGGTTACGCCGTAAGCAATGTATCGGAAGTCTTCATCGAAGTTGGCGTAGCGGTAGGTCAGCGCAGGTGTCCATGGCGCGCTCGTAAATGAGTATGTAACTTGCAGGTAATATGCCAGCGCATCAATATCTGCACTGTGCTCGTGTGCGATTTCGCCCGACAGACTCCGTCCTGGCAGCGCCGCCCACTCGGCACGGGCGTCGTAAACACTGAGGTCGTCAGTCCCCGGCTGGTTATCGTCAATGATCATGTATGTGCCCCCGGTGCTTAACCACTCATTCAATACATAGTCCACATTCAAACCGTCGGCCTGGCCCTGGTTGCCACCGCGCCACGGGCTGTTCTTCAGATGGAAAAGCTGGGCTTTCACAGTGGTACTATCGAGACTGACGATCACTGCATCGTCGAACGCTGTTCGCATAGCAATGTACCAGCCACCCCGCTCGCCGCCATCGCTCCCCCCGTTGTAGAGTTCCTGTTCGACAAAGGCGCTGTTCGCGATCAGTGTGGCTCCGATCGCCAGGACAGAGTTCAGGAACATCTGTTTGATCTTCATGAAATCAGACGTCCTGTTGCGCATAGTTTTGGTGGTTGATAGATGTTCAATCCATGTTTCCCGGCCTAGCATCTACGACCTTCCAAATGTTCAGATCCGGGTGCGGAGCAACCCTTAATAATGAAGGGAAACAAGTTGTAGCTCCGGGAGAGAAAAAGAAGTTTACCTACCTCGGTGAGCGGACCTTCGAAGGTGCATTCGTCGACTTCGCGGTGTTTGCAGCGCGTGGTGTCAAACCCGGTCCTACGCTGCGCGTTACATCGGCGATTCACGGTGATGAGGTTAACAGCGTCGAAATTGCAAGGCGTGTATTTGCTGGTGTCGATGCACAGGCGCTCGCCGGCACACTGATTGTCTTGCCCGCTGTGAACTCGTCTGGTTTTCGGACGGCAAACCGCTATCTGCCTGACCGTCGAGACCTCAACCGTTCGTTTCCTGGTAGTGCAAACGGAAGCCTCGCGAGCATCCTTGCAAAGGCAGAATTTTCAGGTGTGATTCGCGATTGTACGCACCTGATCGATCTGCACACCGGTTCGAACCTCCGGACCAACTACCCGCAGATTCGCGTTGACATCGAACACCCGGGCGCACTCGACATGGCCCGCAGCTTCGGGGTAGGAATCATTGTGCCCGGTGGAGGTCCGCAGGGGAGTCTGCGACGCGAAGCGCTGGATGCTGGCGTTGTCTCGATCATTTACGAAGCTGGGCCACCGTACATATTTGTGGAGGACGAGATCGAGCGGGGGACCTACGGGGTGCGCAATGTCATGATCCACTTGGGCATGGTGGTCTCGAAGGTTCAACCCGAACAATCAAAGATACTTGGCAAGTCGCACTGGATTCGTGTTCCTCGGGGCCAGGGCGGCATCTATATACCGCTGGTTAAACTGGGTGACGTCGTCACAGAGGGGCAGCTGCTCGGTACGGTCACGGATCCGGTCACTGACCAGGCCAACGAGATTCGAGCGACCGATGCTGGTCTCGTGGTTGGTATGGCGTTGTCTCAGGTTGTTTTGTCGGGTTATGGCCTCTTTCATGTGGGCGAGGTCAAGTAGCGTCCGGCTACAGTTGGCATCGGGCCTTCAAACAGGCACATTTACCAGTGAACTTCAGCGCATGGTGAGTGACGCGGGTGAGCCTGGAAGAGCGAAGACATCGGTACGCCGCGTTGAATACCCGGCTGACACTACTGAACGAAGAAGATCTTAGACGCTTGGTGCGGGGGGTGAAACGGCCTCAGCGTGGTAAAGACAGCAGCGGTGTTGTGACCCTTGGTGGTCACAAGATGTTCATCAAGCGTCTGCCACTGACCACCCAGGAACTGAAAAAGACCTACTCCACCCACAACCACCATCGCCTGCCACACTTCTTCAGCTATGGAATTGGCTCGCTGGGTTTTGGTGCGTGGCGGGAAGTGGCTGCGGCCACCAAAGCGAGTAACTGGGTTCTTGACGGGACCTGTCCGAACTTCCCGATGCTCTACCACCACCGGATCCTGAAGCTGAGAGGACGTACTGCGCAGGTCTCGGAACGCAACCTCACTGGTTACGTGGAATACTGGAACAACAACCCCAGTGTCGGTCAGTTCACCAGGGATCGAGCCAATGCTACTCACGAAGTGATCCTGCTGCAGGAGTACATACCATTCACGTTGCGCAGCTGGTTTGCAGACAATCTGGATCAGGCATCGTCTGTCTTCAGTCAGCTCAAGGTGATCACCGATTTTCTACAATCCAATGGAGTAGTGCATTTCGATTGTCATCATTACAACGTGCTAACCGATGGCGAGCGTTGCTACCTCACTGACTTTGGTCTTGCCATGGATGAAGCCTTCGAGCTGACCATACCGGAACGGAAGTTTCTCGAACTCAATGCAGATTGTGATTGGGGAACATTCGTCTCCCGCTCAGTTGAGTATCTGGCAGACCGATACCACGCCAGTTCCAAGAAACAGCAGTCACTGGTCATCGCTGCAACGGCCGCCAACGAGCCCGACAACAAGTTGAAGCTCGAGATGCTGCTTTTGAAGAATCTGGAATACCTGGCCGGACCACTGGATCTGCCGGCAGCCTATGTGAAGCAGATGCTCGAGCATCGGGACGTGAGTCTGCTGATGGCCGAGTTTTATCGGAAGCTGATTATCAGAAAGACCACCAGACTCGACCACAAGAGACTCAAGCAGCTGGTCAGCCGGAAGGTTTCTGCAGGGCGCCGGTGAGCCTGGTGGAAACACCGGCAAATCGAAAGTTCGTTTTCTCGGGTGGTCCTGGAGCTGGCAAAACGACTGTTCTGGATAGGCGATCTTCACGGCCGATGTAGCCAACTATGAGGCTGCACCATCCCATACAACACAACAGTTTTCCTGTTTCCACCCTGGGAAGAGATCTATCGAACTGACGAGGAGCGCGATCAGACGTTTTTAAAGTCAGTCCGGGTATTCGAATCGGTGAAAGTCTGGTATTCGCGCTGTGGATATCAGGCAGTGACGGCTCCCCCGGCAAAGCCGGGGGCTTCCGAAGAATGTGAGCCGCTCAAAGCGGCGTAACGTAATCGCTTCGCGATTACTTGCGCCCCCTAAAGGGGGCCTTTCTATATCAGATTTAGTTGATCGATTCGCCGATCTTCTGCTTCCTGATGCCTTATGTAGTTTCGAATCACTTCTTCGTCCCGACCAACCGTTGAGACGAAATAACCACGCGCCCAGAAATGCTGACCCACAAAGTTTCGCTTCCGCTCGGCGTAACGACGTGCGATGTGAATCGCACTTTTCCCTTTGATGTACCCCACCACCTGCGATACCGCGTACTTCGGCGGTATGGAGATCATCATGTGAACGTGATCCGGCATTAGATGCCCTTCCTCGATCGAGCTTTCCTTCTGTTGCGCAAGCTGCTTCAAAACATCACCGAGCTCTTTTCGTAGCTGCCCAAATATCGCCTTTTTTCGGTACTTCGGGATAAACACAACGTGATACTTACACTCCCACCGACTGTGGCTTAGACTTCTTTCTTGTCTCATGACTAATTCCTCTGCGTGTTGCTTGGCGGCTCACGCGTCGGAGTTCTTCATGAGACTCCCGGAATTGTCAAACTTCTACTGCCTCCCCGGCAGAGCCGGGGGGTCTCCCTTCTTACTAGCTGGTTCGCTACCGGACGTCGACTCGGCCTGCACTTTGCTATCCGGCGTCGGGCTGTTGCAGCCAAATCGGGATATCGCGCTGCCCATGCAGCACACGCCAGACATCAATGTGGTCGGGATACTCGAGGGAGATGTTCATTGTGCTGATAGCGGGAGAGCAGGTCGCTTGGCAAAAATTGGCAAGAAGGGCCAGCCGAGCTGTATAGAAATCAGGAGTCTTCCGATCCTGCCGTTGTGCATCATCCGAATGAGTTAGAGTGAAATCGGTTGATCCTAAGGTTGCAGTCGTAGAGTTATGCGACACATCTGACTCGCGTCGATTTATGATGCGCACATGCTTTTCACCCTGACCGATATCGCGACCCAGATCGCGCCACAAACCTTTGAATCCGGCTGGCAGTGGTTCACCGACGGCGCGGTGACAGCGCCGAACGTACAGCGCGGCGGCGAGATCGTCAGTGCCGTCGTTGCGCAGGCGGGCGGCCGCCCCTTGCGTGTGTATGTGCGCGTGCTCAAGGAGGGCGACGCGCTCACACTCCAAGGCGAATGCACCTGCACGAAAAGAAACAACTGTGAGCACGTAGTTGCGGTCCTGTTGCAGGCGCTTAAGGACCGGCAAGCGCTGCCCGAAACGCCCAGTGGCTCAGGACGGGTGCAGGTTCACACCCACGGCAACACGCCAGACCAGGCGACGCCAAACGCAAGCCCACCATCGCAAGTATTGCTGTACGTCCTGCGCTTCGACGAAGACGCTGGCATTGCGGTCGAGCCCAACGTCGCCCGCCCCCGCCACCAGGACGGTCACACGCTTGGCCAGCGCTTCGAGCCCGGCAAGGCACCGCGCGGGATGCCGGCCCGATTTCTGCAGCCGGTGGACCTGGAGCTGCTGAGCGCCCTGGACCGTGTGCCGCGCAACTACTCTGGCGCCCTGCTCCTGAATGGTCCCGGATCCGATTGGCTGCTTGAGTCGCTGCTCACCACCGGGCGCTGTCACCTTTCCGGCTTCGATTCTCGATTGACGCCGCTGCGGCTGAGCGCGGCGCGTCCGATCCGACTCGAATGGCTGTGCGACGAGGCCGCCGTGCAGCGGCTCAACATATCTACCGACCCCGAATGCGAACGGCTGCTGCTGGCGAACACCTGGTATCTCGACAGCACAACCGGGGAATGTGGGCCGGTCGAAGGCGGGTTGCCGAGCGGAGTGATCCGAGAGCTCCTGGCGTTGCCCCCGGTAACGCCTGCACAGGTCAAGGAGGTTAGCGATGCGCTCGTCAGGGCCTATCCCCGGATGACGGTTCCGCTGCCACGGTCGTTCAAGATTAAGACGCTGCCTTATAGGCACCCCGTCCCCTGCCTGTGCCTCACGACCCAGGGGCACGCCAGCAACGATTCTAACGCCTCCCACGATTTTGCCCGACTGTGCTTCGACTACGGCGGCGTCGAGTTCGACTACGGCGGCCGTGATACGCGCCTGCTCGACGGACGCGTGCTGCGCGTGGCACGCAACCGCCAAGTCGAACAGACGGCGGTTCAACAGCTGTGCAGCTTCGGTCTGGCGCCTGCCATCGGCGATCCGGCCGATGAAACAGCGCGTTTCGTGCCCGCGAGCGAGGTTGGATTCAACGCCGCAGGAGTCTGGCTGGATATTCAGGCCGATCATCTGCCCGCACTGCGCGAGCAGGGTTGGCGCATCAGCTATCAGGACTTCCGCTACCGGCTGTGCAAGCCGACGCAGTGGACGGGCGACATCAAACGCCTGTCCGCCGACGACTGGTTCAACATCGGGCTGGGCATCGAGGTGGAAGGCCAGCGCGTCGACCTGTTGCCGATCCTGCTGCAGGCGCTGCGCGAGATGCCGCGCGGCCTGCTGGAGCAAGGGCACATCCCGCTTCAGAACCTGGTCGTGCCGCTCACCGACGATCAGCACGAAACCCGGCTGTTGCGCCTGCCGGCCAAACGCCTGGTGCCGCTGTTGCAGATCCTGCTCGAAATCTACGGGCCGGCCCCACCGGACGATGCGGATCGTATGCAGTTGAGCCGGGTGCAGCTGGCACGTCTGACCGCCCTTGATACCGCCGACTGGCGCGCACAGGGGCGGGAGTTGCAGTGGCTCGGCGATACCGAGGCGCGGCAGTTGATCGAGCGCCTGCGCGACCTCGACGGTATTGCTGCGGTGACGCCACCGGCTGGCCTTCTGGCCGAGCTGCGCCCCTACCAGCGCGAAGGGCTCAACTGGCTGCAATTCTTACGCGAGTTCCGCTTTGGTGGCATCCTCGCCGACGACATGGGCCTGGGCAAGACACTGCAGGCACTGGCGCATCTGCTGGTTGAGCGGGCATCCGGCCGCGCCGACCGCCCCAGCCTGGTGGTCGCGCCGACCAGCCTCGTGTTCAACTGGCGCCACGAAGCGCAGCGCTTTGCGCCGCAACTCAAGGTGCTGGCGTTGCAGGGGCCACGGCGCAGCGAACAGTTTGCGGCCATCGCGGCGCACGACCTGGTAATCACCACCTACCCGCTGCTGGCGCGCGACCGGCAGGCGCTGCTGGGGCAGGCGTATCACCTGTTGATTCTGGACGAGGCACAGGTGATCAAGAATCCCAAAGCGCAAGCCAGCCGCGTGGTGCGCGCACTCGATGCCCGGCACCGCCTGTGCCTCACCGGCACACCGATGGAGAACCACCTTGGTGAGCTGTGGTCGTTGTTCGACGCCGTATTGCCCGGCTTGCTCGGCGACAGCAAGCGCTTTGCGCGCCTGTTCCGCACGCCGATCGAGAAACACCACAACGATGCAGTAGCCCAACGCCTGCGGCGTCGCATCCGCCCCTTTCTGCTGCGGCGAACCAAACAGCAGGTAGCGGCCGAACTGCCTGACAAGACCGAGATCGTGCAGCGCATCGCGCTCGACGGCAGGCAGCGCGAACTCTACGAGACGGTGCGCCTGGCCGTGCACGGTCGGGTACGCAGCGAGATCGAGCGCCAGGGATTGGCGCGCAGCCAGATCGTGGTGCTGGATGCGCTGCTCAAGCTGCGCCAGGTATGCTGCGATCCACGCCTGGTCGACAGCGAGCAAGCGCGTGCGGTTGGCGCATCGGCGAAACTGGAGATGCTGATGCAGCTGCTGCCCGAGATGGTCGCTGAGGGTCGACGCATTCTGCTGTTTTCGCAGTTCACCAGCATGCTCAGCCTGATCGAAGAGTCGGTGAATGAGGTCGGTATCGACTACCTCAAGCTCACCGGCCGCACGCGCGACCGGCAGACCCCGGTGCAGCGCTTTCAAGCTGGGGCCGCGCCGCTGTTTCTGATCAGCCTCAAGGCCGGCGGTGTAGGCCTCAACCTCACCGCGGCCGACACCGTCATCCACTACGACCCGTGGTGGAACCCGGCGGTCGAGCGCCAGGCCACCGACCGTGCCCACCGCATCGGGCAGCGCCAGGCGGTGTTCGTTTACAAGCTGATCTGCAGCGGCACCGTCGAGGAAAAAATGCAGGCCATGCAGCAGCGCAAGCTGGCCCTGGCCGACGGCCTGTACCAGCGCGGCGGCCAGCAGACCCCGCAGTGGGGCAGTGAGGATCTGGAGGAGCTGTTCGGACCATTGGAAGGTCCGGTGTCGGAGTCGAATGTGTCTCTAACCCATCACCGAAACGCTTCAAAAGTCCTCAAGCCGTGAACCGATCCGCCCACGCACAGGTCGATCAACTGTTGCTCGAACAGGGCGAATACCTGCCGCTGGACCTGCTGCTGCAGGAGGGGCGTCTGAGCTACGCCGACTACGAGGCCTGGCGCAATGGCGAGCAGCGGTTACTGGACGAGGTGCTGTTCGGCGACCCCGAGCTTATCGGGCAGCTGCTGGCAGAGGCAGAACGCTACCTTAAGCAGCGCGGCTGGCAGGCCGATACCCTGCGCTATGAGCCATGGCGCAGCACGCCGCAGAACGGCCGGTCACAGGCACTGCAGTTCAGCGCCAACCGCGCGCTGAACGACTGTTTTCACAGGCGTTACCGCAAACCGCAGGACCAGCCGCAGCTCGACCTGTTCACTGACAGTCCGGTCACCAGCCTGGTAAACGGGATCACCCTGGCGCTGATCGACCGCCATCCGGCTGAGGCGCGTCGCCTGCTGGAACGACTCACCGACATTGCGCCCGACCACGCACGGCTGGGCGCACTTGAATACCTCACCGAGGCGGCCGAAGCACAGAATGCCCCGGTCGACGACATCCGCGCCGAGCTGCACCGCCTGCAGCAGACCCTGACCCCACTCGCCGACAGCGTGCTCGGCACGGCGAGCCGCCACCTGTTGATCCCCCTGTGGCGACGCCTGTCGCAAGCCTTGCAGGATCGACCGTTCGACGCTGACGAACCCGAGCTGCACCTCAGCTACAGCGCAGCCCAGGCGCTCGACTGGCCCGCGGTCCGCCAGGCGGTGGAACACGAAACCCACTGGCAGCGCGACGCCGACCTGCTGCTGCGCCATGCCGATGCCTGCGACCGGCAACACGACTTTGCGAGCGCACTGCCAAGCTGGTTCATGCTGTGCTGGCAGTTCCCGCAGCGGGCCGCCGCGCTCGACGCGTGCGGCAATCCAGACCTGCGCCAGCAGTGGAGCGCGTTTCAGGATCTCGATCCAGACCTTGCGGTACAGGCGTTTCCTGCCTGGCTGCTGCTGAAGCGGCCCGGCCTTACGAACACACTGCCTGCGCCTGTGATTGGCGATGATGGTTGTCCTGCCAGCTATGGCACTCTGTATGCGCTGCAGCGCCATCGCGTTGAAACGGAGGGGGCATCGACTGCGGACGAGATGGCGCTTCGGGCTCAGCTCAAGGAGCACGACCCTGCGTTGTTTCAGCACTTTTTTGAAACGATCGGGGTGTGACGAGGGTGATTTTTGAACCGGCCGCTGCCAAAGGCCGGCCGTCTAAGACGCAAGCTGCTCCAGAACCTCCGGGTGGCTTTGAGCAATTTTGAGGAGTGTCTTTGCAGCGCCTCGAGGGGAACGCCTTCCCTGTTCCCAGTCCTGAACTGTATCGATGGAAACGTTGAGCAGTTTGGCGAATTCCCGTTGACTGAGATTGACGGACTTCCGTGCCGAGACCGCCAGGAGTTGTTCCTTCGTGTAGGTTCGACCCTTCTTGCCTTCTTTCATTTGCTCAACAGCTTTGAGTAATTCCGTGCCTTCTTTGCTCAGCTTGCGTTTACTCCTCACGTTCAACTGCCTCTTTGATCAGTCTCATTTCATGTGCCGGAAGTCTTGCGAACTCCACCAGAACCTCGTACGACAGCTCCTGCTATCGGATTCTGAGCAATAAATACCGCAAACGCCTCGCGCTCATCCTCACTCAGCAAGCTCGCAGCTTTGCGCGAATAAACAGGTGTTTCGACGACAGTGTACACACTTACTAGAATGCGGCAATGCCGTACAGGGGACAGTGAGGTTTTGCTTCAGGTTGTGTGAGACCTCAGCCGATCCCTTCGCCAGAAATCGTTCTTCCGTAAAATCACTTCTGTCGAATCCTGACAGCCGCTCACGTCCGTTGCTTTTCGCTTCCCAATGGGACTAACCGGCCCAGCGAGCGTCGCAGCCGTTGCGCGCGAGAAAGCGTCCAACCATCTATTGGATAGGCACCCAGGCGTTGTTCGTAGACCCTCAGAACCTGTGCCCTAACCCCTGGATCAATCGCTGATAGATGGGGCTGTAGCGTGATGGCCAGGTCGCCATCCGCAAGGCCATCTCGCCTGGTATTGGCCCAGTGCGCGAACAGCAACCAGACCTGCTCGACGTTCAGGCCCAGTCGCACTGCATCGTCCAGCGCCTGCTGCGCTTCACTGTGTAGCGACAGGCCTTCGCAATGCATCGCAAGTTCGTGGATCTGCCCTCCCTCGGCCAGGAATTCGGCTACCGTTCGCGCCATGAGTTCGATGGTGGCGGGCGGTCTGGATTGACTGAGCGTCCGGCTGAAGTGGATTTGAGAGCCGACAATGTCCGGACGAACGGGCGAATACATAACCTGTAGGAAATTATCCGGAAGATTCACCATTTCCGACACGCGACTGGTGGCGCCCCAACCCGCTGCCAGCATGGAACTGACCCTGTGCAGTTCAGCCTGTTCGCTGGCTTTGTCAGCCTCAGCACGCCGGTGCACCACGATGCAGTTGGTCTGCCTGCTCATCAACTGGTATTGAATCGCAAGCGCTTCGTCTTCGGCGGCGTTACAAAGCCGATGCGCCGCGGCGATCCTCGGCAGGCGATCGCCTGCGCAGGATGCGTCGGTCTGAACTTTGGCGAGTTCCACGGCACCACGCGCATCTTCGGCAAGCAACCGGATGGACGATGTCGGCGGCGGGCAGGTGAATCCCGCGAAGGCAATGACTGTATCGCCGCCAAACACGCTGCTCGCAGGCCCTGACGTCCACACGGGCGTGCTGCCCCAGTCGAGACGAACGTTTGTTACCGAGAACTGGCGGATGCGACTCAACATGCGTTGCGCAGCGGCTTCGAGAACTTCGCCTGGAGTGGCGAATTCACATGCACCACCGGTCGCCTCCGCGAGAGATCGAAGAACACCTTCAGCCGGCGCTGAGCCGACCCCGATGGCAAACACGCGGTGGCCACTGCATCTCGCGGTGTCAATCAGTTCGTCGGCCTGCCAGATTTCGCCGTCCGTGATCAGCAATATGTCTGCGCCTGTGTCGTCCGATCCGGACGGCAGTGCAAACACTTCGCGAAATGCGTTCAGCATCTCTGTTCCACCCAGGTCGGCATTGATGCCATCGATCTGATGGTGCAGGCGTCGAAGGGCAGACGGTGAGAGGTCGGGGAGGGTCAACAAGTGCTGCACTGTGGTTCCGAACCGGCTCAAGCTCAGGTGATCACCCCGCGAAAGTCCGCCCACTACACCGTGCAGTGCTGCCCGCGCCGACGCGATGCTGTCGCCAGCCATGGATCCGGAACAATCCACCAGCAGCTTCAGGGCGATGCGTTCCTTTACCCTTCCGGCAGCCGGTTGCAGCGCTGCCATCATGGTGAAAGGCGCTGATGTGTCGAAGTGATTGTTAGCGTGGACTAAGAGAGAGGCTCTTGGTTCCTGCGGCGTTACAGTGAACACCACATCCCGATCAAGCCAGGCACCCGGCAGCAGGTCCAGGCGCTTCTCGCCGTCTGCGGTCACACCTGTTGCAAATCGATGGGTAGGGCAGTCCACCGTCGCGTGGGCCAGCGCGTTACCCACGGTGAGTGACAGGGTCACGGGGTACTCCGCATCAAGACTCGCCTGCGGCACCTGCTGCGGTTGCAGACCGGAGCGCTCAGCGCTGCCGTAACGGGGCGCGATTGTGGTGGGCACGGTCACCCGTAAACGACCCTGATCAAACGCCAGCAGCTGCGCGAAACGCACCTCGAGCACCACCCGGTCACCGGCTTTAAGATTGCCGATGTTGGCTGTGTGCAAACCATCGGGAAGGGCTTCCAGCATCACCGGCATATCGCCTTCGGCCAGGGATTCCTCGTACAGGCGCTCGGCCCGGTGCTTTGCCACAACCTGGCCTTCATGGCGTTCGCCGTTCAGTTCGGACGCAAAACCCAGCACGACGGCCTGATCGGGAAGTGGGAAGGTGTAGATAACCTCCAGGACCTGGTCGCTTTCGTTGCAGTACGTCTGCCGCAGTGTGAGTTCGAACAGGACCGCGTCCAGACGCCCGTGACACTGAACGTCTTTCAGCACCGGTGATGGGGCAAACGCATCGCGACTTTTCAGAACGCAAAAGGCTGGTTCCTTATACATTGTTGTTCTCCGTGAAATTCATCGTTTGGGTTCGGTCCCACTTGCGCCACGGTCGGACCGTAGTTGCCGATAGAGTGTGGTGATGCCGCGATTCAGGTCGCGTACCTGTTCGGGGGTCAGTCCGGCGCGGCCCGGTTCGATATGAACCTCCAGGCCGTCGGCCACCGTGACCCGGCTCCACACCTCCACAGAACCCGGCACAGTCCGCCGCGGCGGCGGATCCTCGGGCGCACCGGCAATGAGTTCCCGCACCCTATCGAGGCTGATACCGGCATCGGTCCAGCGGCGCACCAGCAGAAGCTGTTCGAGATGGCGGCGCAGGTAGTAGGCGCCACGCTTTTCGCCTTCGGGCCGGTCGATCAGGTTCTGGGAGATGTAAAAGCGCACCGTGCGGGGCGTGAGGCCAGCGAGGGACGACAGCTCGGTAATGCTGTAACGCTCGGCGGCGGCCGGTTTATCGGGTGGTGTGGTTCGAGAAGGCATGGTTTAATATTAGACATTATTTAACGACAGTCAACTGTATTATAATCTACCAGGGCGTTAGTAACTTTGTGTTGAGGGCTTTATGCGTTACGACATCATCGGCGATATCCATGGGTGCAGCGAGACGCTGACAGCGCTGCTGCAGAAACTCGGATACCAGCGAACTGATGGTGCTTTTCGCCATCCCGACCGTCAGGCTGTGTTCCTGGGGGACTTCATTGATCGCGGACCCCGGCAACGCGAGGTGATCGGCATCGTCCGCCCGATGATTGAAAGCGCCGCTGCCCAGGCGGTGATGGGCAATCATGAGTTCAACGCGATTGCTTATGCGACACCGGTTCCTGGGTCCGCCTCTTTTCTCAGAGCGCACTCTGCGAAAAACAATGGTCAGCACCAGGCTTTTCTTGATGCCTACCCGCCTGGGACACCTGACTATGTCGAGATCATCGAATGGTTCAGAACTCTTCCTCTCTGGTTGGACCTGGGGGAGATCAGGGTGATACATGCCTGCTGGGACCCCGCGGCAATCGAGTATCTGACCGACCGAACACGGGGCACCAGGCTCGTCAATCCCGAACTACTGACTGATGCCAGCGCCGAAGGATCTCAAGCCTATACAGCAATCGAGACCATCCTCAAGGGCAAGGAGATTCCGCTGACTCAGGGAACCAGCTTTTACGACAAGGACGGTAATTCCCGCCAGCACATTCGAGTTCGGTGGTGGGACCAGACGGCTACGACGTACCGGAGCGCATTTTTCGGGCCACCGGGTGCTGCGTCCCACATACCTGAAGATCCAATCGATATGGATCATCTGATTGTCTATTCGCCTGAGGATCCACCAGTCTTCCTCGGACATTACTGGCTGGAAGGTAGCCCAGAACCACTTGCTTCCAACATTGCCTGCCTCGACTACAGCGTCGCCAAACCGGGTGGCAAGTTAGTCACGTACCGGTGGGATGGGGAGCGCGTACTAACCCGTCATAAGTATGAGTTTGTTGAACAGAAGGACCACCTGCGTTGAGATAAGTGACCGCACGTGAGTTACTCAGAGCGACAATAGAATTCGAGGAAACATGAACTGGACAATTTCATCAACGCACCATCCGACCCGAGTTGGCAATCCACGCTGGGAGTCAACTCTGCGAGCGCGTATTGGAACCACTCATGGCAACGTGGGGCAAGATCATCTACGTTCAGACAGAAGATTGGGTTTCTCTCGCCTGGTGGATACATCACCACATCGATGGCTACAAGGAAATGACGTTCTTTCCTAAGCAGTGTGTGTTCAACATCCGTTGGTTCGAAGACTCGGCTGCCCCTAAAACCATCAAGACTTTCATCGCAAATCCACACACCAAAGACAAGACGGTCTTGTTGAACAAAGGATCTGTTCATCCTTACTACACTGGGAAAGCCAGCTTCGCCAACCGGTTATTCTCTGTACAAGAAATAACAGACAAACCTCTTGACCTGGGGTACTTCTCGCATTGCGGTCCTTACGCGGACATATGACCCACCGAAGGCCCTATAAGTAAACGTAACAATTTCATCCCAGGGCGCAACAACCGGTATCGCTTTCCTTTGCTGCTTGATACAGGGGCGGATGGAAGTAGCATATCTAGCGACATTATTACTAGCCTCTCCCTCATCCCGATAGGTAGGAGAAGTACGTTCGCTTCCGGCGGAAATCAAGGAAGGGTCCGAACCTGTATTGTCGATATATCAATCGCTTTCGACGATGAAACATGGGAACTAAAGGAAGCATCAGAGGGATTCTGGGTCGCGACATTTTATGCCGCGGTAACTTTACGATGCGGTCTGATCACACGTTCGATCTAGAGCTATGACTTAGCCAGTTGCCCGTTATTGGGACCTTAGTGAAGTCGGTTTATCCTGGGTTGCCGGCTCAAGGAGCAAGACCCCGCACTGTTTCAGCACTTTCTCGAAACGATCAGCGTAGGAGCAGGGAGCTTTTCGATCCGGCCGCCTCGCTTCGTTCATCGGCGCATTGGTGCTATCGAGAATTGGTTGCATCGAACGATAGTTTAGACCACCCCACACCACCGAGAGTCAACCGGTGGGTATTGACGTCGCTCTAGTAACAACATGGAACCAGACCCCTTGTTGAGAGACCATAAAAAGTCTATATATGGTCTGTTCAGTCATTTAGTCACAGGAACGCGGACATGCGCTACTCAACTCAAGTCAAGTCGATCAGCTACCTCAAGGCCAACGCCGCCGAAGTACTCGCGCATATCACCAAACAACGCCAGCCCATGGTTATTACTCAGAATGGTGAAGCCAAAGCAGTTCTGCAGGATGTGGCCTCGTTCGAGGAAACTCAGGAAACCCTGGCCTTACTGAAAATCCTGGTACTGGGTAGTGAGGACATGAGCGCTGGCAAGCTCAAACCTGTGGCGGACGTTGTTGCCCGCCTACGCGCTAAACACGATCCTGCCTGATGGCAGACAGACGGCCGAAGTTCGATGTGCTGCTTACTGAAGGCGCAGAGCAGGACTTGGAGGCCATTTACGACTACATCGCTGATTTTGATTGTGTTGCGAACGCCAACTACGTGTTGGATGAGTTGATCGCGGTTGTGGATAGCCTGTCGAAATTTCCAGAGCGTGGCAGCTACCCGAAAGAGTTGGTCGCGCTGGGCATCAAAGAGTATCGCCAGACCTTATTCAAGCCGTACCGCGTGATCTACCGTGTCGTAGGTGATCAAGTCATTATCTACCTGATCGCCGATGGTCGTCGTGATATGCAGTCGGTACTGGCGCGAAGGCTGCTGGGTGCATAGCCCCGACAGTCCGAAGAGCTTGAGGCTGCCAGGGCTCAATGTGTCGACGCGGCTACCCCCTCATCAGCACATAACCTGATTGACAGGAACCGTCCACGCTAGTCTGCTGGACGCAACGCAAAGACCGTCCACGTTTGAGGTGAACTGACTGTTTTGACCACCACCGCGACCCATCCAATCCATCGCCGTTACTACGCCGAAGACCTGGTGCGCCTTCGTCGCGCCGGCGAAAGCCGTCGTTATGCAGGCTCGCAACGCCGCGGCAGGATTGACCCTAATCCCCACCAGATCGACGCGGTGATGTTCGCCCTGCGCCGCATTCCCGAAGGCGGCTGCATCCTGGCCGATGAAGTCGGTCTGGGAAAAACCATCGAGGCAGGCCTGGTCATCGCCCAACTCCTGGCCGAAGGCGCACAACGAATCCTGATCGTGGTGCCGAGGCCACTTGTCGGCCAATGGCAGAACGAGCTCTACACGCTGTTCAGAATCGATGCCCACGAAGCTTCAAGCAACGATGTTGATCTAACTCGACCGGGTGTGTTTCTCGCAGGGCGTGAGTACGCCGGTGGCGAAAAAGGATCAGAAGCTCTGAGCCGCACACTGCGATTTGATCTTTGCATCATCGATGAAGCCCATGAAGTGTTCGCCGGTATTCATCGGCGCTTCGACCGGCACGGTATCTATGACGACACCAGCCGTCGAATCTGCTGCCGGTTAGCGCTTGGCGCCTGCATGGCGATGTACCCGCCGTGCATGGCCCACCTGTCGCTGGAAATTACACACTTGTTGCGGCGGGTTGAAAGTGGATGTCGTTGCGGTAGGGCACCAGGCCATCCACGACCCTTCGAGAAAGCGGCCATAGCCGCGAGGTGACCGGCACTTAGCCGTTCGTCCGCATTGGCACCACAAAGCATATGAGAATCGGTGGAAGAAAATGGAGTCGGTGGCTGAAATCAGCGCGGAAGTGCAATCCAATTCGCCTAGAACTCACCAGATTCTTGGGCAAAAGCAGGCGGATCTGACGAAGCAGTGGACACTGTATGCTGGCCGATTTGGCTCAGCTATAACCCAAATCGTGCCGCCAACTGATCAGGAAGCTGCTCCTTCATTCTCCATCGCACCGTAACAGGCTTATCTCCTTCCCAATCCAGAAATTCTACATCGCCGCAGTAAATGAAAGATGCCGCATTTCCGTCGGGGGTCTTTCTTTGATCCCGAACGAACAAGTGCACGGAGATGCCGCTCTCGCCGTGGTCGTGAATCATTGCACCTGCCTTGGACCCTTGGGTGGTTCGATTTTGGCTAACCCACTGAAACTCGTCACTCGACAGGAATCGGTCTTCGTACTGATGTTCACTGGCCATACCCCCCTTGCTCAACGAGAGTGACGGCTCCCCCGGCAAAGCCGGGGGCTTCCGAAGAATGTGAGCCGCTCAAAGCGGCGTAACGT
>JAQBYL010000479.1 GCA_027622495.1 Pseudomonadota bacterium | reverse complement strand
ACTGCACGGTGGCATGGCGCGCTTCTCACCTGTGGACCGCCTACCTGATGCGCTATAAGGATCTGAGCCTGGATGAAGCTATTGAACACGGTCGCGCAATCAACCTGGGGACCCTGCCTTTAGAAGGTTTTCTCGGGGAAAGGGTGACCATGAGTGTCGACTGAATCCACACCTCAAGGGCCCGACCTGAAAGAATCATTGCGCGATCCAACCTCTGGTACGGCCAGCGAACCTCCTCACATGTGGGTCGATGCGGACGCCTGCCCGAATGTCATCAAGGCGATTCTGTTCAAGGCCGCCGAGCGGACCGGCATTCCTCTCACCCTGGTGGCTAACCAACCATTGACGGTACCGCGGCTTAAGCACATCAGATGCCTGGTGGTAGAGCAGGGTTTTGACGTCGCAGACAATCGAATTGTTGGTGAAGTGGCAGCCGGCGACCTGGTTGTTACTGCGGATATACCGCTGGCTGCAGACGTTTTGAAACGAAAGGCGATCGCCGTGAATCCACGCGGCATGGTCTACACTCAGGACAATATTGACAGCCACCTGCGTCGCCGGAATTTTCTTGAGGGGCTGCGCGCGACGGGTGAGATCACCGGTGGTCCGCCCTCGCTCGACAAAGCCGATGTGCAGAAGTTCGCCAACGCCCTTGACCGCTGGCTGCAGGCGGCAAAACGTTGATAGACCAATCTGAGATCAGCCTGCTAGAGTCCTCCTTGCGCGTTAACCTCTGGTTCCGAAGATGAAGACCGCCATCATCATCATTTGCTCGATCATCTGCGTCGTGCTGAGCGAAACTGCGGTCATAACGCTGCTCGGCAACGTGCCGTTCGAACTGACTGGCAACCTGTTCCGAAATGTAGTCCCACCGGTGGTTCTGACTGTGGTTGCTGCGCAGGCCCTGCTGCTTGGGCGGATATACCGGCAGAAACCAATCCTGTACCCACTCATGTTTACCACAGGTTTTTGTGCCAGCTACATACTCGCTCTCGCAGCGCTGGGTAATCCGCACACCGACATCATCACCTACGCGACGATCGTGCTGGGCAGTTGCGCTGTTGTTCTGGGGCTCTTCTGGACGTATCGCTGGCGGAAAGCGGAATAACACAGCCACATCTCATCAGGGCAGATCGTCGCCCTCGTGACAATCAATGCAGGCTCTCACCGGTCCGGTATCTTCACCCTGGATCTGGTTTTCGATGTGACAGGTTCTGCATAGATCATGAAACTGAGTTTCAATCTGGCCCGCTACTTCGGTGTTGGTCTTGTGACAGTCGATGCACAGACCGTGACCGCTGTCGTCAATAAAATTGTGGTGGCAGCCAAAGCAGGCCTGCTCCGTGTGATCCTGGTGGGCAAAATTCATGGGGAGCACCGGAGAGAGCAGGACCGAACGTTGTCGAACCGATTCCAGCACCAGGTAGACGCCGGTTGATACCACGACCAGAGCCAGCGCCGCGATCCTCTTTTTCACAGTTGACGGCTGACCGCGAACACCACACCTAAGCTGATCAGCACAAGCGATGTGCGCACCCAGGTAGCCTCACCCGATGAAATCGACCGACCATTTCGCCTGAACAACCAGGGAATCAGAACCAGGCCCGTCAATAACCCGCCGAACAGCACCTGTTGCAAGCCGGTGTTCAGGTAAAAACCACTCCCGGCAATGTGATATCCACCAGCAAACAGGCAGGTGGTCGATAGCCCCCAGTGCAGCGGACCAAACCAAGCAGGCTTTCTGAACACACGACGTCGAAACCGCGGGAGTGCAGACACAGCGACAGCCAACGCGACGAACAAAGAGATCACACCGCACCACATGTAAAAAGGCGCTGCCGGTTTGAGGTACTGATAAACCATCGGGTCCAGAAGCAGAAAATAACCTGCGTGCACGAAGATCCCGATCACTGCGAGCCAGGCAATCCTCGTGTGACCGGCAAGGCTGCGACCAGGGCCGGACGACACTGCCAGGTAACACACGGCGCTAAACGCGGCCAGACCGATGCCGTTACCTAAGTCCCAGCCAAACCCGCCAGCCGGGTGCTGCGGCGTGATCAGCATCAGACCAATCAGGCCCAGACCGATCCACAAGAGGGGCTTCACGCGATGGGTCGATCATCCAGACCGATCGCCTGCTCAAAGGCCGACCCTGCTCGAAACAGGGTGGGTTCGCCCAGATATCGACCGACAAGCTGAAACGACTCCGGTAGTCCGCCGCCCGACAAACCCGCAGGTAGGATCAGTGTCGGATGCCCCGAGTAGTTGAACGGTGCAGTGAAGGTCAGAAAGTCTGCGGTGCCCTCTGCACTGTCGAGAATCTCCCCCATCTTTTTAAGGGTCGGCGGCAATGAGGGCATGCAGGGAGCGATGAACACGTCTACCTGCTTCAACAGATCATCAAATGCCGCACGGAAGATCCGACGTTGCTCCTCGAGGGCCTGATACTGAGGATCGTTTACTTCTCGGCCCATATCGATCATTGCGGCAAGGCTCGGGCCGTACTCCGATTTCCGCGCCGGGTAATAGGCTGCATGGGCCGCCGCACACTCCTTGCCACAGGTAACTGCCCACTCGCGGACTAACCTTTCGTATGCTGAAGGCATGGCAACCTCGGTTACGCGTGCGCCGAGCTGCCTAAACACCTTGAGAACTTCGCGAATGACACTGACCACAGCCTGGTCGGCGCCGCGACTGACGTATTGCCAGTCCACACCGATATTCAGACCATCAAGACCGCCGCTGAGCATGGCGGCATAATTAGGCGGTGTGTCGACAAGCGTGGTCGTATCGTTCGAATCGCGACCCGCGATTACGCTTAAAAGACGAGCTGCATCTTCTACGGTTCGTGTCATGGGACCAATGTGATCCAGGCTCTGTGCCAGCGCAAAAGCGCCATAGCGGCTGACCCGACCGTAGGTCGGCTTCATACCCACCAGCCCACACGAGGCACACGGAAAGCGGATGCTGCCGCCGGTATCGGAACCCAGTGCGCCATAGGCAAGACCGGCGGCCACTGCCACACCGGAACCCGAGGAAGAAACGCCGGGAAAATGGTCGCGATTCCAGGGATTCAGCGGTGCTTGAATGTCTGGATGATGAGCACCAAGCGCACCTTCGGTCAGCTGGGTTTTACCGATGATCACCGCACCTGCTTCTTTCAACCGGGTCACCACCGTGGCATCGAAGTCTGGAACAAAATCCGCCATCACACGGGTACCGCTTGCCGTGGGTATACCAGCAGTGAACAACAGATCCTTGATGCCAATCGGCACCCCATGCAGCGCACCCAG
>JAQBYL010000014.1 GCA_027622495.1 Pseudomonadota bacterium | reverse complement strand
ACCGCGTTTGTAGAGTTCACACAGATACAGAAAGTCGAATGATGCAATGCTCGCCGCAACGCGATCGGGTGTCATGCCGGTCAGCTGACTTCTCGCTACGGCAAGATTGATAAGATCCAGTTTCTGCACAATCTCAAGCGCCAGACGCGAATCGGTGCGCGCATACAGAGCAAACGCTTGCAGATCGTTAAGGTAGTTGTGCATGATTTCGTCTGCACGGTCATTGACCTGACCGTGCAGCGCTTTACCTTCGCCGAGCACAACCCTTGCCACGGCGTCGAGGGAATATTCATCCATGCGGATGAATGCACCCCGCAGCAGATCAATGCCATCCAGGACCAGGCGACCGGGAATGGTTGCACTGCCGCTGCCGAAATAACCCTTAGCTTCGCGAATCTTAATCGGCGCACTCTCGCGGCCGAGATCAAGTCGAAAACCGAGGCGCTCTGCAATCCGCACCATGACGGAAAGATCGAAGTCGATCACGTTCCAACCCGTCAACACATCGACATCGAGGGCACGAACCTGACGGGTAAAATGGTCCAGGACCTGCCGCTCATCAGCAAAGCTGATCGCGTTGGCTGGCATGTTGCGGCCAGCTGGATCAACTATGTAGACCTCATCCTTACCGAGACCGTATATCGATATTGCCAGAAGCTGTTGCGCCTGGCGATCGGTTTCTATGTCAAAGGAAAGTACCCGTGGTGCCAGGTTCACCTTTGCTGGCGTGAGATCGGGTTCATCATAGATCCAGTCCACCCCGCGGGCTGCCATGCGCCTGCCGCTGATGCAGACTCCCCCTTTGACATTGCGGTCGATCAGATAGCGGACGGCAAACCGAACATCCGCTTCAAATGTGACAACACCATCTGCTTGCAATCGATCTCTAACTCGTGGGATATCGGTTGGGTCGCTCGCATCCACCCGTCGGACCGCATCCCCGCTGAAGTTCTGCCGCTGTGTTGCGACACTCTTCACACCAAGGCGGGCAGCACGATCCTCATCGCGTTCGAGAATGTAAAAACACGGTCTCATGCGACGATCACGGATCAGAAAGCTCTCAGAGTTTTCAAGCCGACCGTAGATCCGAACAACCG
Organism: Pseudomonadota bacterium; assembly: GCA_027622495.1. Taxonomy (GTDB): domain Bacteria; phylum Pseudomonadota; class Gammaproteobacteria; order Pseudomonadales; family Azotimanducaceae; genus JAQBYL01. The sequence goes on along the minus strand of JAQBYL010000014.1, from coordinate 20,006 downwards.
GCTGCTGATCAACTACCCGATAGGCCACCTGCAGAATAAAACCGTTGTCTGTGGGCACGGCCATGCACTCTTCAACGAATGAAAACGCTACGGCCTTCGGCCTCGGCAGGGGGGTCGATCCCAAGCAACCGACTGACCGTTGGCGCAACATCGATCTGGTGTACCTCGCCTAAGCGTCTGCCCCCTGGTACCCCTCGACCGATGGCGTAAAAAATTCCGCCCATCTCATCAAGTTCAGGGTCGTATCCGTGTCCACCACGGCGCCAGCCAAACTGATAGGCAAGCCGCCACAGCCAGTGCTCGATGGTGTTCAGTGATGCAAACATGTACGGCGGTTGCGTGATGATCATCAGATCACCCAGCCGGCCGGGAAAGTTCATGCGCCACTCGCCGGGCAGGGCATTGGTCTTGACGACGGTGGTGTGCGGCAAGGCTTTAAGCGCCGCGATGGCATATTCGAGATGTTCCGGATTATTAAGGTATACCTGGGCCGACGCGTAGCCGTTGATAACGGCGGGTATACCGGCATCCTCAAGGGCTGCCTGTGCATCGATTATTTCGCCGGTCTCGGCCATGCCATGATCGCTCACCACGATCAACGTCAGACGCGGCCACAGATCCCGTTCATCGAACCCCTGCAGTAGACGCTGAAGTTCGCGGTCTTCATCAACAAGCTGCTCGAGTACATCTTCATGTTCTGGTCCTGAGTCGTGCGCTACCGAGTCAACCCCGGCCCAGTAAGTCATGATGAGTCGGGGTGGGTCGGGTTCGTCAAGCCATGCCAGCAACTGGTCAACTTTGACCGCCGTGGATCGAGCATTGTCGAAAGGCGCAATTCGATAGCGCGTCCCGGCCTCATTCCAGTCGGTCTCAGATCCGACCCAGAAATAGGTCGCAGCGGCGACACCCTGACGCTCAGCGGCGATCCACAACGGTTCGGCCTCGATCCAGTTGGCATCGGAACTCATGGCGTAGCTGCCTTTGCGCGCATCGCGAAAGTGATTACCAACAATGCCATGCACATCCGGATAAGTTCCGGTCGCCATGGACACATGGCCAGGAAAGGTCTGCGAAGGGCGCACGGGTGTCAGGCGGCGGGCGCGCATCCCCTGCTGCTCCAGACGCCGAAGCCCTGGCAGCACAGCGCGGTCAGGAAAGTCATGCCGCACACCGTCCATGGATATCACCACAACGATCGGATCCTCAGAAGCGGTCGCGGTCGCTGCCGCTGCCGACACCAGCAGACCCAATGCCAGCCCTGACCACCATCGCCTCGACCTGCAACGTTCAAAGCGATGGATGTGGTTGACGGCCGCTGCGGTCATGGGTAGTTCCTTATTGCCTTGGCTTAAGCCTTTCTCTGTGAGCGGTTCCAGGCATACTGACCCGCGTCACTATGAGCAACTCCATCCTACAACGATATCCGGCCCTCGGCTTCCCGCGCTATCGACGCTACTGGCTGGCCTCGTTTGCCTCAGTGGGCGCGACCCAGCTGATCACCCTGGGGCAGGGTTGGCTGATATTTGAGCTGTCCGGTTCGGCGCTGACCCTGGGCTTTCTCGGCGCGGCGGCGGCGTTGCCCAACATCATGATGACCCTGATCGGCGGGGTGGTCGCCGATCGTTTTGACAAGCGCCGGATCATGATGTTTACCTCACTTGCCATCACCGCTTTGCTGTTGCTTCTTGCCGGTCTCGATTACACCGGCCTGGTCGCCGTGTGGCATGTCCTTGCGGTTGCCGGATGTATCTCGTTGATCAACGGTCTCGACTGGCCGGTTCGGGTTTCTATCTACACATCTCTCATTGATCGCAGCGCATTTCTGTCGGCTGTGGCGTTGAATTCGTTCATCTGGCAGGCAACGCGGATGGCGATCCCGGCGTTTGGCGGTCTCATCATCGCCCTTTGGGATACCGCCGCAGTGTTTGCAATCGGTGCAGCGGGTTTCTTTGCAATGTTCGTGGTCATGGCAACCCTCGAAGTGGCCCCGACTGCCACCACCGAACACTCGCCATGGCAGCAGCTGACAGAAGGCATGCGCTTTATCCTGCACAGCGAGCTTTTTAAATGGCTGCTGGCCCTCACCTTTGTCGGCATGTTTTTTTCGGCAAGCTATATCCAGGTGATGCCGATCTTCGCCGATCTCATGAATGTGGGGGAGACCGGCTACGGATACCTGCTGAGCGCAGGCGGCATCGGGTCGGTTCTCGGCACTCTGCTTGTGGGCGGCATAAACAAATACCGACGTCTCGGTACGCTGATGCTCGGTTCCGCTGTCGCTACCGCGATCGCCGTGATCGCGTTTGCCATGACCGCTGATGCGGGTCTCTTTGTGGCAGGGCTTTCGATCACCCTGATCGCGTCGCTGATGTCGTCGGTCTTCATGATTACCTCGATGACGGTGCTGCAACTTGCGGTTCCTGACGCGCTGCGCGGTCGGGTGATGGGCATCCACACCATCGGCTATTCTCTGATGTCGCTCGGCGGTCTCTTTATTGGCGCTCTGGCAGAAGTGCTGGATGCCGGCATGGCCGTGCTGCTGGGTAACCTGATCTATCTCAGCTTCATCATCCTGATCTGGTTTCGACGGCCGAACATCCGCCGCCTGGACGGACAGGCCCTGGAGACCCGGGTGGAGTGAGCGCCAAAAACGCGCCTGTTCGTGCGAGACACTCATAATCTCAAGCTTGTAAACTAAAAGCTTGAACAAGGGGGATTCAAATGCCGATCGCACCAACCCAGCTTCCAAAGGAATTCAACGGAAAACGCTATTCAGGAATCTATTCAGTCTCTGAAAGCACGCTGATCGCCCGGATCCCCGGCGTGGGATCGCGCAGTCAGGAGCTCACGAGCAACGATGGTGCTGAAGCGGTGGCAGCAATGCTTCTCGACAAAATTCTCACGGACGCACAAACGACAGGCGCGCTGCGTTAACCAGCGGCAGCTTCGCCTCGGCGCAGTTCGAGTTGTGAGTGCAGAACCTTAAGTGAGTTGTGCTGTAGATCCCGCTCTTTTTCAAGTTCCGCAATACGACCGCGAGCGTCGGCAAGGTCCTGCTCAAGGGCTGCGCTTACCAGGGTCAACGCTTGAGAAGTTTCGTTTTCTGAAGGCAGCGCAGGATCAGATGCGTCGAACCCGTCGTCCCGATGTGCCAGGTCTTCCAGATGGGCAACCTGAGCTTTCAGGGTTTCGATTGCCCGGGCCTGGTCGCGAACCGATCTTTTTGCTTCTTTGAATTCGGCCTCAGTATGGGTGAGCGTTTGTGTAGCGTTCGTAAGCTTGTCCTTCAGCCTTTCTATTTCCTGTTCACGAGCCCTGATACTGCTTTCCAGCTGCGGGACCACAGTCTTGCTGTTGTTGGAGGCTTCTACCGCACTCATGACGACTTTGTCTGCACGTAGCTGATTAAGCAGCCACCCTGCAGCAAAGCCCGCCCCGGTACTGATCAGCAGATAGATGAACATCTTGAAGATGAGATAGATCACACCTGTTCTCCGATCACGCGGAACTCAACCCTTCGGTTGGCACTTCGCCCTTCTTCGCTGTTGTTGTCTGCGATCGGTTGGTTCTCACCATAACCTGTCGCTTTAAGGTGTTGCGCTTCCACACCACTGCCCACCAGGTATTTACGCACAGCATCCGCCCTTCGTTGACTGAGTTTGAGATTGATTGCTGCGTCACCGCGGCCATCAGTGTGGGCTGCAATCTCCAACGTGGCCCGGCAACTGCGGGCGATACTCGCAAGCATCTCGAGCAACGGATAACTCGATTCGGCAAGGTCAGCACGCCCGGTTTTAAACGTGACTTTCTCGTCGGCCAGATATCGATCGAAGTTCTGCTGGCAGGTACCGGCCTGGCCAACAATCTGAATGTCATTCTCAACATCCGTGACACCGCCTGTTGCAGCGGCGACGGTTTGCGCCTTGTCGCGTGCCCGGGCATTCGGTGCTGCCCCGGTCAGCACAACGCTCTGACCGTTCGGTTCAACGCTGACCCAAAACAGATCCTGTTCACCAATCGCCTGGCGTACGCGCGCACCGACATCATCTTCGATGTCGGAAGCTTCAAGGGCGATACTTAAAAACAACAGGCACACCACCAGCGCACCGAGCGCGGTCAGTATCTCAAACTGGGTAAAACGAGCATCCATGACTTTCGCTTAACACTTAGCCTGACCATTGTTCTAAAAGACGTGCGTCAGATGTGTTAACCACGTCACATCCACTACATCCAGTGGTTTTCTACTGCAGTGCCGGATCGGCCTTGGTGAGGTCCAGGCCTGCAAGGCTCGCATAGTTGCGGGCCTGCTGTGCGGGGATGTAGTTGTTCTGTGCCAGCGTGGACAAAGCGGCAAACACAATCCATTCGCATGACACTTCGAAGTATTTGCGCAGATCTTCACGCGCCTCTGACAAACCAAAGCCATCGGTGCCCAGAACACAGTAAGGACCTGGGATCCACGGCGAGATACTCAACGGCACCATTTTCTGATAGTCAGATGTCGCCACAAAGATGCCCTGCTGGCCTTCAAGAAGGGTTTCGAGGTAGGGCCGATGTTCCTTATCGATATCGAGCAGACGCAAGCGGTCTACCTCTAACGCATCTCTTGTGAGTTGACTGTAGCTCGTCACGCTCCACACGTTGCAGCCTATGCCTTCGGCGCGCAGCACGGCCGCCGCCGCAAGCACTTCTACCATGACCGCACCGCTGCCAAACAGGTTTACCCTGGCGTCTTTATCACCGGTAAAGCGGTACATGCCTTTCAGGACCTGCGCCTCGAGGCCGGGTTCAGCAGGCATGGCAGGCATGGGATAGGCCTGATTGGTTACCGTCAGGTAGTAGAAGATGTCTTCCATTTCCTGATACATCCGACGGATACCATCCCGAACGATCAACGCGAGTTCAAATGCAAAGGCAGGGTCATAGCTGACCAGATTGGGGATCGTGCTGCTGATCAGATGTGAATGCCCATCCTGATGTTGCACGCCTTCGCCATTCAACGTTGTGCGACCCGATGTCCCACCCAGCAGAAAGCCTTTGCAGAGCATGTCGCCACAGGCCCAGATCATGTCTCCAACCCGTTGAAAACCGAACATGGAATAGAAGATGTAGAACGGGATCATTGGAAGGCCATGGTTAGCGTACGCCGATCCCGCTGCCATGAAGGAGGCCATCGCGCCAGTCTCGCAGATCCCCTCCTGCAGGATCTGCCCATCTTCGGATTCTTTGTACGGGGCAAGGCTGCCGGCATCAACCGGCTGATATCTCTGGCCCGCTGGTGAGTAGATCCCCGCTTGAGGAAACAGACCATCCATGCCGAATGTGCGTGCTTCGTCCGGCACGATCGGAACCACATACCGACCGATATTCTTGTCACGCAGAAGGCGCGAAAGTATGCGAACCATAACCATGGTTGTGGAGACGGCGCGCTCTGACCCTTTTAACATGTCATCAAACACGCCCAGACCCGGGGCGAGCAGGCGCTCACATTCAACCTGCCTTCTCGGCAGTGATCCACCCAGGGCCTGCCGACGCTCTGCCATGTAGCGCATTTCTTCACTGTCATTGGCCGGTTTGTAGAAACGTGCTGCAATCACATCGTCATCAGAAAGCGGGATGCCCAGACGTTTGGCCAGGTCCCGACGTTGATCGAATGTCAGGTGTTTTTTCTGATGAACCGTATTGCGGCCCTCTACACCGGGGCCGAGGCCGTCACCCTTAACCGTCTTTGACAGGATCACGCACGGCTTGCCGGTCAACGCGGCCGCCTGTGCGAAGGCCGCATAAATTTTGTGGTGATCCTGACCACCCCGCTTGATCGACCTGACTTCTTCGTCGGTCATGGTCTTCATCAGATCTTTGAGCTCGGGGGTGTGTTCAACCCAGTGCTCACGAACCGCATCACCAGATGAAACTGTGTACATCTGGTAATCGCCATCAACAGCCTGCTCCATGCGCCTTTGCAACACGCCGTTCACATCGCGCGCAAGCAGCGGATCCCAACCTCCTCCCCAGATCACCTTGATCACATGCCAGGCGGCGCCACGGAAGGAGCGCTCAAGTTCCTGGATGATCTTACCGTTGCCGCGCACAGGTCCATCAAGGCGCTGCAGATTACAGTTCACTACCAGCACCAGGTTGTCTAACCCTTCGCGGCTGGCGATGTTTATGGTGCCAAGAACTTCCGGCTCATCTGCTTCTCCATCGCCGATAAAGGCCCAGATCTTGCCGCCGTTTTTTGGTTTCAGACCGCGACTTTCCAGATATTTGGCAAAGCGTGCCTGATAGATCGCACTGGGCGTGGACAGACCCATGCTGGCGGTGGGCATCTGCCAGAACCATGGCAAACGGCGGGGATGCGGATAAGAGGGCAGGCCGCCTTCCACGGCAAGTTCCCGCCGGTAGTTACGCAGATTTGCTTCGGTCAGCCGATCTTCCAGAAACGCCCGGGCATACACGCCAGGCGCGGTGTGGGCCTGAAAATGCACCTGATCACCGCCGTAGCTTGCACCGCCAACCCGGAAGATGTGATTAAAGCCAACCTCCATCATGGTCGCCGCAGACAGATAAGTGGCGATATGGCCACCGACGCCCGAACCGTTGTCGTAGGCGTTAAGCACCATGGCAACCGCATTCCAGCGGATGACGTTGGCAATGCGCGTTTCGATGTCGATATCGCCAGGATAGGCGGGCTGATCGTCCAGACTGATGGTGTTCTTGTAAGGCGTATTCAGCGTTGTTTCGGTGAGCTCAAGGCCGCGCCGGATGAGGTGTTCGCGAAGGACGCTCACGAGTTCTCTGGCTTCGTCGGGGCCGTGGTGTTTAAGAACGTCATCGATCGCGTCGAGCCATTCGGTCCGCTCTTCGACCCAGTCCGGCTGATTGATCTGCGCCTTTTTTTGAGTGGGCTTGTCAGGCCTCTCTACGCGCTCTGCCATCACTTCCCCTCACTTCCCCTCACTACCAGCAAACGCAAACCGCGCCCAAACTAACGCCGTGACGTAGTGCGAGTAAAGCTTCAGATCAGGCGAGCGTCAGGGTAACTGCCAGCGGCAGGTGATCAGACAACCGGCAATTCAGAACCTGCGCGTCGTCGATCTGCAGAGTCGGGGATGCCAGAATGTGATCAAGCGAGAGCTCCGGGCGCCAGGCCGGGTAAGTGGCCTGAGCCGGAAGGGCAGGCTGAAGATCGATATCCGCCAGCGGCGAACCCGCCATCAGGCCTTTGTGTGGTGTGTTCATGTCGCCCATGACCACCACATGCTTTTCACCGGCGATCTGTTCCCGCACATATTCAAGTTGCGCCAGACGCGATCGACCGCCAAGGGAAAGATGCAGAAGCACCAGCAGGACTTCGACCCCGGCGTAAGGAACCCGCAGAAAGATGGCTCCGCGTCCGGGGATCGCACCAGGCAGTTTGTGGTCTTCGATACCGGTGGGCCGGACTCTGGAGAGCACCCCGTTGCCGTGCTGGGCGAGGGGTCCCAGATCTCGATTGAGTTGCGCATACCAGTACGGAAACTGAGCTCGATCGGCCAGATACTCCACCTGGTTGACGAAGCCGCTTCGCAGGCTGCCAGCGTCGATTTCCTGAAGGGCAACCAGATCATAATCGGCGACCAGATCAGCGATCCGTCTTAAGTTGTTGGCTCTGCTCCCGTTGGGTAGAACGTGCTTCCAGCCCTTGGTGACGTACTGACGATACTTGGTGGTTTTGATCCCGACCTGGATGTTAAAGGTGAGGAGCTTCAGGGGGGCGAGGGTGACTTCGGTTGGGGCGCGAACTGAGCGCAGGTTGACGACGGGTGCAACAGTTTCGAATCGCTCGCCTGCACTTGTCCCGCGTTTTGCCCATGCCAACATCGCATTTTGTTCCCCGGCCCTTCTTCTGAGTCTAGCGCCGGCCGGGTTAGGAGAATGTGCTCTATCCAGCATTTCTAGCTGCCTGCGGCGGAAACGCTGCGTTCGCTCTCGATCAGATGGTCAACCAGTTCAAGCATTTCCGGGTTGCCACCGGCCATCTGCGCATCGAGTCGGAATTTGCCATTCACTATGATCGTGGGGACCCCACTCACGCGGTACGCACGGGTGCGTGCCTGCGCCTGCTGAACCCGGCCACGCACGGCAAAAGATTCAAACACGGATTTGAATTCCTCGGGATCGACCCCGGCAACTTCCTGAAACAGGGTGGCCATACTGGCAACCGTTGTCAGATCAACGCCCTGCTGATGGATTGCGCGGAATAGCGGCGTGTGTACCTGGTCTTCGACATCCAGCACCTGGGCGGTAAAGTACGCCTGAGCAAAGTGCGCCCACATCTCGCTGAAAATAGCCGGTACCCGACGGAATTCAACGCCGGAATCCTGACGCGATGCCCAGGCTTCGATCGCCGGGTCGAGGTTGTAACAATGGATGCACGCATAAGAGAACACTTCGACAACCTCTACCCGATCCGGGTCGTTGGTCTTCACCGGTACCTGAAGAACCTCGTAGTGTTCACCCGCCTGCCAGGTTTCGGCGTGCAGACCCGGCACCATCAAAGCAAGCAACAGACCCACAGAAAGCCTGAACACACCACAGAGCCTGGATCTGTTAGCGGACACTACTGCTTGCACTTAACCTTCTCCTTCACAACTGATGAGCTTGGACCACCGCAGGGAACGATTGGTTTCAGTGCAGACCCTGCAGATAGTCGGCAATGGTCGCAATCTCTGTGTCGGTAAGGCCTTCCGCGACATCGCGCATCATGCCCCCGTATTCACCGTCTGTGGTCCGGGTGTCTTCACGATACGCGGTCAGTTGCGTTTTTGTATAGGCAGCGGGTTGACCGCTGATGCGTGGGAAACCGGCCGGTGAGTTGCCGCCACCGGTGGGCGAATGACAGGCCGAACACGCCGCCACCCCTTTGCGGGCGATCCCGCCCCGGTAGATGGACGCCGCGCTCTCGAGTGCTTCATCGGTGCCCTCGGCCTGACCGATCTTGCCGGGCAGAGACGCATAGTAGGCAGCCAGATTTTCGAGATCCTGAGTCGACTTGCCGTTGAGTTGGCCGGTCATCAACAGAATCGGGCGTTCGCCGCTTTGAATCATTTCCAACTGCCGCAGCAGGTAGCGCTCATTCTGACCGGCAAGGTTCGGATAGGTTGGATCAAGACCTGTGGCCCCGTCGGCGCCATGGCAGGCGCTGCAGGCCAACGCCATGTTCTTTCCTGCAGTCGCATCCCCGGCGCTGTGTGCGGGGCCCGAAAACCAGCCGCAGGTGGCGACGAGAACAACCGTGATCATTGATGAAATTGACCTTCGTATGGCGCGCATGCGACTCCCTTTAACTTCTTCTAGGCTTTGTTGTTGTTGCCGGATCATTCGTCTGGATCAATCAGGTACACTGGCTTGACCTGATCGCGCCCAATCCGGCGCGCGAATTGTATAGCAACATGAATCATCCGACTAATAACCTAAAGCGGCTGACGCTTGAATTTATCGCAAGCGCACCCGATCTCAAACACTGTCCGAGCGCGCAAGGACCCGAAGTTGCTATTGCGGGGCGCTCCAATGCCGGAAAATCATCGGTTCTGAACCAGCTGAGCGGCAACCGCCGCACCGCCAAGGTCAGCAAAACCCCGGGCCGGACCCAACTACTCAACTTCTTCAAGCTGATCGTCCCGGGCATGAGCCTGCAAGGCACGCTGGTGGACTTACCCGGCTATGGTTTTGCCAAGGCTGGCCGCAGTAGCCAGATCAAGTGGCAACAATCAGTGAACCACTATCTGGCCAACCGCGATCCACTGGTTGGCGTGGTCATGGTGACCGACATCCGCCATCCAGGCCAGCCGCTGGATCTCGACCTGATCAACTGGGCCCAAGAATCCGAGATCCCGCTGCACATCCTGCTCAATAAGGCTGACAAGCTGAAATTTGGACCCCAGAAGCAGGCACTCAATCAGGCGGTTGCCGCTCTTGCCACGCCGACGGTCACCATCCAGCTGTACTCAGCCCAGACCGGGCTTGGTCAGGATGACTTGATTGCGCGATTGTTAAGCTGGCTCGATGCGCCCCCCGCGTTTAAAAGTGACCACTCACTCACGCCATAGGCCTTTATATTTGTGCAAGCCTGGCTGAGTTCAGCGTCAGTGAGCCTGATCCCAGTTGGCGCCCACACCAATGTCGACAACCAGCGCGACACTCAGATCGGCGGCCCCGCTCATCAACTTGCGAACCTGGTCACTGAGGGTGGGGACCTCGGCTTCGATGACTTCAAACACCAGTTCATCATGTACCTGCATGATCATGACGGCGTCTGTGTCGGCGTGGGTTAGCCAGCGATCCACATCCAGCATCGCCCGCTTGATGATGTCGGCCGCGGTACCCTGCATCGGGGCATTGATCGCCGCTCTCTCGGCAGCCTGGCGGCGCTGAGCATTACGGGCATTGATCTCCGGCAGATACAGGCGCCGGCCATACACGGTTTCAACATAGCCCTGTTCCCGAGCAAGTGCCCGCGTTTGCTCCATGTATTGCGCCACCCCTGGATACCGATCGAAATATCGGTCGATGTAATCGGCCGCCAGGGTTCGGGAAATGTTCAGGTTGCGCGCAAGGCCAAAGGCACTCATGCCGTAGATCAGGCCGAAGTTGATGGCCTTGGCCGAGCGCCGCTGTTCATCGCTGACCTCCTCCAGACCCAGACCAAACACTTCTGCCGCCGTGGATCGATGAATGTCCTGGTTGTTGGCAAACGCGGTGTTGAGGCCGGCGTCACCAGAAAGGTGCGCCATGATACGCAGTTCAATCTGTGAATAGTCGGCAGCCAGGATGCAGTGACCTGACGGTGCAACGAACGCCTGGCGGATGCGCCGACCATCGGCGTTGCGGATGGGGATGTTCTGCAGGTTCGGGTCGGTGGACGAAAGCCGCCCGGTGGCAGCAACCGCCTGGTGATAGGAGGTATGCACCCGGCCTGTTCGCTGATTGATCTGCAGCGGCAGTTTGTCGGTGTAAGTTGATTTCAACTTGGCCAGCGACCGATATTCTAAAATGGTGCTGGGCAACTCGTAGTCGCGAGCCAGGTCAACCAGCACCGGTTCCGCCGTGGACGGCTGGCCACCGGGGGTTTTCTTCAGCACCGGCAACCCAAGCTTGTCAAAAAAGATCGCCTGCAGTTGTTTGGGGCTGTCGAGGTTGAACTCCTCACCGGCCAGATCAAAGGCTTTGCGGGTCAGAACCTCCATACGCTGGGCAAACTCGCGGCTCTGTTCATCGAGCAACCCGCCGTCCACCAGCGCACCGGTACGTTCAACCCGCGAAAGGACGTCAACCAGAGGCAGTTCGATGGTCTCAAAAAGCGTTTTAAGCCTCGGCTGCGCTTCGATCTGAGGCCACAGGGCATGGTGCAGCTGCAGGGTGATATCCGCGTCTTCCGCCGCATATTCTGCCGCCTGATCCAGCGGGATCTGGTCAAAGGTCAGTTGCTTGACCCCCTTACCAGCGATGTCTTCGAAGCTGATGGTTTTTACGCCCAGATACTTCTGCGCCAGCGCATCCATATTGTGGCGACTGCCTACGCTGTTGAGCACATAGGATTCGAGCATGGTATCGAAGGCGATCCCTTTGAGATCGATGCCATAGCGGCTGAGAACGCTCATATCGTATTTCAGGTTCTGGCCGACTTTACGCACAGCCGGATCTTCGAGCAGGGGCTTGAGCCTGGCCAGCACCATGGACAGACTGAGCTGATCCGGCGCACCGACGTAGCTGTGTCCCACCGGCACATAGGCCGCTTTGCCCGCTTGCGTAGCAAACGAGAAACCCACCAGGTCGGCCACCATGTAATCCACACTGGTGGTTTCGGTATCAACAGCAATCAGTGTTGCGCTCTTCAACACCTGCACCCAGCGTTCAAGGCCTGCCTCATCAACAACACATTCGTAGTCGCGACCCTTGAGTTCAGGCAAGGGGGCTGCCACCGGGTGCACGGGACCATCGACCCTGCCAACCTCCTCCATCCAGGCTTTGAACTCCAAACGCTCAAACCACTCACGCAGGCCAGCCTCGTCAGGTGCGGCGTTTTCGATTGAATCGATATGCACATCCAGATCGACATCGGTTTTGATGGTGGCCAACTGGCGCGACAGGGGGAGTTGAGTCAGGACATTGCGCAGGCTTTCGCCCACCTTGCCTTTGATCTCTGCCGCCCGGGTCATGATCGCATCCAGGTCGCCATACTCGACCAGCCATTTGGTAGCGGTCTTCGGCCCCACTTTGGGCACGCCGGGAATGTTGTCGGAGGTGTCGCCCATCAACGCCAGATAGTCGACGATCCGTTCCGGTGGGATCCCGAACTTAGCCACCACACCGGCGCGATCCATCAACACCTCGGTCATGGTATTCACCAGCGTGACATGCTCGCTGACCAGCTGCGCCATGTCTTTGTCGCCGGTGGAGATGACCGTCTCCCGCGCACTCAAGGTCGCCTGCTGCGCCAGGGTGCCGATCACGTCATCAGCCTCCACCCCTTCAACCACCAAAAGCGGCAGACCCATCGCCTTTATGATCTGGTGTATGGGCGCAATCTGTTCGCGAAGATCATCCGGCATGGGCGGACGATTAGCCTTGTAGGCGCTGTACAGATCGTTCCGGAATGTTTTGCCCTTGGCGTCAAAGACCGCAACGATCGGACTGTCGGGATAGTCTTTCGCAAGCTTGCGGAACATGCCGATCACGCCTCTGATGGCACCGGTGTGCAGGCCCGTGGTGGTCTTGAGTTCGGGCAACGCATGATAAGCCCGGAACAGGTAGGACGAGCCATCCACAAGGACTACGGGTTTGTCGTTTACCTGCTTTTGCGTCACCATTCGCCCCGTTATAGCTTGTCTTGAATCGATGCCGGAAACCCTAGCACAACCTGGCCTGAAAACCGCCTTCGCGGCGCTTTGTCTCGCTGCTTGCCTGTCTGCTTACGCTGAGGATTCACCGCGCCTTGAAAGTCTCAAGGGGCCCGATGTGACCATCATTTCCGGCGAGGAACGCACTATTTTTGAGTATCGCCAGAACGGTTACCTGCGGATGATCAAGATCGTACCCAACTTTGGTAAACCGTATTACCTGGTTCCCGCCGATCCTTCAAAAGGTTTTGATGACCTGCGTCGCGCCGACATGCTGCTGCCGAGCTGGAAGATATTTGAGTTTTAGACCATGGCGGTAATCACCCGCCTCGACCAGGGCGACGTTGCATCCATTCTGAGCGCCTATGCCGCGGGCGAGCTCTTGAGCTTCGATCCTGTCTCCACCGGCATCGAAAACTCCAACTACATCGTGACCACGCGCGAACCGAATGGTTCGCGCCAGCGCGTGATGACCATCATCGAACAGGACTCCTACAGTGGTGCTGCTTACCCGACTATTCTCGATGTCTGCCACCACGCAGGGTTGCCGGTCGCGCCCCTGATCCGAACCCGCATCGGTGAACCCTATGCCTTCTATCAGGGTAAGCGCGTCGCCCTCACACCGAGATTGCGAGGTCATCATGTTCACCAGCCGACGCTCGGCCAGGTCAGCTCAGTGGGGCGTCTGGTTGCCCGCCTGCATCAGGCCACCGGTGTCCTGAACGGGGGGCCCGCCCATCCGCGCAGTCCCGCATGGCTAAGCGCTCAGGCCGAAGCACTGCGAGGCTTTATTGCTTATCCAACGCAGGTTCTCATCGATGATGGCATCGCGTCGCTCCACCAGCTGATGACGCGCTCAGAGGTTAGCGATCTTAGCCAGGGAGTCATCCATGGCGATCTTTTTCGCGACAACCTGCTATTCGATGAACGAGGTCTAACCGGTGTAATCGACTTTCATCACGCTTCACTGGGCTTCCATATGTTTGACCTGGCCGTGGCGGTCAACGATTGGTGCAGCACCTTTGATGGCACACTCGATCACGCAAGAACGCTTGCGCTTCTGCGTGCCTATCACAATCAGTGTGGGCTAACCCAGGCGGAAATCTGGACGTTTGGTCTTTTCCTCATCTACGCGGGGGTTACGTTTCTGGTCGCACGTTTGAGCGTCAACCTGTCTGCGGATGGGACAACGCCAACCAAAAACCCACAGGAATTCGAGCGCATCGTCTGCCAGCGCCTGCGCTATCCCTACCTGATCGATCAACGGAGCCTGTGACGTGACCAGCTACGACAACATGCCCTATACGAGCAATCCTTTTGTTTTGAGCTCACCCGGGCATCTGCACACAATCGGGTCTCTGTTCAGGCTGGATCCCCCTGACTACCGTACAGCCCGGGTCCTTGAAATCGGCTGCGCCAGTGGTGGCAACATCACACCGTTAGCCTATCGATACCCGCAATCAGAATTCTTTGGCATCGACCTTTCGAAAGTTCAGATCAAGAGCGGTGAGGCTCAGATTCGCGCGCTTGGTCTGACTAACATCCGCCTCAAAGTGTTGTCTCTTGACGAACTGGACGAACGGCACGGCCCCTTCGACTACATCATCTGCCACGGTGTGTTTTCCTGGGTAACAGCATCACTACAGAATAAAATCATCGAGCTGTGCAGTGAGTTGCTGAACCCAAAGGGCATTGCCTATATCAGCTTCAACACCTTTCCCGGCTGGACTATCAACCGCACGATCCGCGACATGATGATGTTTCACGTGCGCGGCATTGAAGACAGCGCAACTAAAGCCGAACAGGCGCGCGCAATACTGGACTTTGTGGTTGACGGTATGCGCGAAGATGACGGTCCCTATGCCAGGTTTTTGCGAACCGAGGCTCTGCGACTTTCCGAACACGAAGATTCTTATCTACTGCACGAGTATCTCGAGGAACAGAACAATCCGTTGTACTTCACCCAGTTCATGGATATGGTCCGCGCCCACAAACTGCAGTACCTGTCAGACGCACAATTCGAAACCATGTTTGTCGGCAATTTACCGGAGGACGTTGGTCGTCGTCTGGGGGATCTGCCCGACATCGTGCAGACCGAGCAGTATATTGACTTCATCCGCAACCGACGTTTTCGTCGCACTCTGCTGTGCCGTGAGGACGCACCCATTGAGCGCAATCTGACCCCCGACGATCTTACCCCGTTCTACATTTCCACCAAGCTTGAAATGCCCGGCACCCTGAAGCAGGCGCAGCTGGATGACGATTCAGTTCAGTCTTTTTCCATCGACGATATCGATCTGAATACTGATCAGCCGATCTCTAAACACGCTATGTACACACTGATCCAGGCACGCGGAAGACCGATCAGTTTTACCGCACTTGCGTCAGACCTTGCGGAAAAGACCGGTGGGTCGGTTTCGCAGACGACCACCCATCTGCTGTATCAGCTCAATCTCGCCCGTCTGCTTCTGGCTGGGTTGATCGACATTCATTCAGGTGGATCAGATGAGCCTGAACAGCGCTCAGCGCGTCCCCGTGCAAGTGCGCTTGTCCGCCATCAGGCGCGGGTTAGCAATCAGGTGACCAGCCTGCGACATCTTCCAGTCAAGCTGATCGATATGGATCGGGTGCTGTTGACCCATCTGGATGGAAGTAGAAGTGAGGTCGATCTGGCGAAACTGATATCAGACCAGATCGCTGACGGTAAGCTCGCGATGAGCAACACTGGGATTGACGCGATCAGTGAAGATCCTTCCAGACCAGCAGATCTCGAGCATGTCATTCGCCAACGTCTGGATCTGTTTTTCAAAATCGGTCTGCTGGAAAGCTGACCTCATTCGACGCTCAACAGGAACACCGAAAACCATTCCCTTGGATCATGCCATGCTGCTTTGAGACCAAAGCCTGCACGCCCGGCCATGCTGACAAAGTCCAACGCATCGTACTTGAACGAATTTTCTGTGTGGATGGGTTCGTCTTTCAGAAACGGGATTTCCTGACCATCGATCAACACTTGCTGTTCGCGCGTGCTGATCAGGAACATCTGGATGCAGCCCTCTTTTTCATTGTACCGCGCGAGATGACGGAAGCCGTTCGGGTCGAAGTCTGCACCAAGTGCTTCGTTGATGTGTGACAACACGTTGAGATTGAATTCAGCGGTTATACCGCTTGCGTCGTTGTAAGCCGCCTCGAGCACAGCAACCGGCTTCTTCCGATCAACACCGATCAACATCTGCGCACCGGCACCTAAGGTTGTGCCCACGGTCGCAAGAAAGGCCTGCGCATCTACCGGATCAAAATTACCGATACTCGAACCGGGGAAAAATCCGGTTTTAGCTAGAGGTGCCACCACCAGTGGGAGGTCAAATGTCTGCGTGAAGTCGGCACAGGTCGGATAAACATTCAGCCAGGGAAAATCCTGGTGAAGCTGCGTTGCATTGTGCTGCAGGTGATCTTTAGAGATGTCTACCGGGACATACGCCTGAGGCCGCGCACTTTCGAGCAACTTGCGGACTTTGCGGCTGGAGCCACTGCCGTACTCAATCAGCGCGCCGCCTTCGCCAACTGCCGTGGCGATATCGTCACTGTTGGACTCAAACAAAGCCATCTCGGTGCGCGTCAGATAATACTCAGGCAGATGGGTGATCGCTTCAAACAGACGCGATCCGGCTTCATCGTAAAAGTACTTGGGTGGAATTGTTTTGCGATCGCGTCTCAACCCCTCAACCACTTCCTGCCGCATGTCTTTGGCGGCAGGATGATGGTCGTAAAATTCGTATTCAGCTTTAGAGATCACGCGCAAGCCTTATGCAGCTGAACTGCCATCGGTCGGGTGGATAGAAAAAGTTACGGTAACTGTGGCGGATATGATCCCTTGGTGTGGCGCAACTGCCCCCCCGCAGGACCAGTTGGCTGGCCATGAATTTGCCAAGTGTCCCCGCCAGGGCACGGTAGCCCGGATACGGTCCGTAGCTTGACGACGTCCATTCCCAGCCGTCGCCGAACAACTGCTTAACACCCGCCCCGGTCGGTGCGGGTTGCGGGTGCAGATAGTCCGCTTCTAACAGGTTTGCGAACACAGATACGCTGTGTTCCCCGGCTGCACGTTCCCATTCGTGTTCTGTGGGCAGCCGCGCACCCGCCCACCGCGCAAATGCATCGGCTTCAAAACCACTCACGTGGGTAACTGGCGCGTTGGCGACTAATGGCTTCAGACCGGAAAGGGTGTATTCACACCAGCTCCCGTCAAGCAGCTTCCAGTACAGCGGTGCCTGCCAGCCTTGCTGGCCGACGCAGGTCCAGCCGTCACTCAACCAGTGGCTTACGTTGTGATAACCCCGATCATCGATGAAGGCCAGATACTCCGCATTGGTGATTAACCGATCGGCGAGCTGAAAGGCACCCAGGTAGACTGGGTGGCGTGGCAGCTCATTGTCGAAACAGAAATCCTCTGTCGCACCCACAGAAGTCATGCCCGCAGCGTAGGAAGAAAATGTCAGTTCCTGCGCGTGACCCGCCGCCGGGCGGTACAGATCGGAACGATAAACCGGGTGCAGTGGATTGTGCCCGAAGTTGTATTTGAGATCGGTGAGAATCAGTTCCTGATGCTGCTGTTCATGATTCATCCCCAGATCCAGCCGCTTGCGTATCTCAGCGTTGTCTCCTTGAACCTCGAGCAGATCACCCATTCTTGCGTCTACGTGCCGGCGATAAGCCTGCACCTCCGCCACTGTAGGCCGCGACAGATTGCCACGTGCAGCGCGCGGATACGGGGTGCCGACACCGTTGTAGTACGAATTGAACAGGTGTTCAAACATCGGGTGAAAGGTCTGATAGTCAGCCCCGAACGCTTTGAGGATGAAGGTTTCAAAAAACCAGCTGGTATGCGCAAGGTGCCATTTTGGTGGACTGGCTCCCTCCATGGGTTGCACCCCCATATCCTCCACAGCTAACGGCGCGCAAAGTGCCTCGGTCTGGCTGCGGATCTTCAGGTAGCGCTCGGTGGCGGAGATGTTCTGCGCCACCGGCTCGGTTGTTAACCGTGTAGCCAGAGTGTGGTCCTCTTTGTGTGTAGGCTGCTTCTCAGTAAGCTGCATTGAGTGCGCGGTAGGTCGCGGTGACTTGCTCCACTGTATGGGGGGGCTTAATGAATGCATGGTAGTGGCCTTCAGGATCAATCACCACCAGCTGAGCCGAATGCTCAACCTCGTAGCCATCCACACCCGCCGGGACGTTGCCAAACCCAATCCCCAGTTGACTGCTGAGTTGCGCAACCGATGCCCGCGACCCGCGAAGCCCGACGAAGCGTTCGGAGAAACCCCTGACAAAACTGCCGAGGCGATCAAAGTCATCCCGTTCAGGATCCACCGATACCATAAAAACCTGAAAGTCCTGCCACAACTCGCGCCCCTCACCCGCTTTTGCGTTCTCCTCTAACTGACGATCAGCCTGCCCGAGAACCGACATGGTGGTAGGGCAGGGACCAGGACAGTTGGTAAAACCAAAGAACACAAACGACCACTTGCCGACAAACCCTTCATTGGCGAACGGCGCTTCGCCGTCAGTCTGCAGGGCAAAAGGCTTGAGAGGCCGTGGCTCGGGGAACACAAACACACCGGCTTCTGAGAGTTGCGCAAGCGTGAGCACCGGTGTTCGCACCACGCTGTAAACGAACGCGACCAGGATGATGGCCACAAAGACGAGGCAAAGCGCCACAGTCGCGCGGATCGGCTTCATCGATCAACCCTGCCCTGCAAACACAGGTGCGACGTGCAGATAGTGATCGACCAGCAGCAGCCCGAAAAGCAGCCCGAGATAGACGATGGAGTATTTGAAGGTCTCCATCGGCGCTCTCGGATTGCGGTTGATCAGTAAAACGATGGCCCAGTACAGAAAACCGCCACCGAGGGACAATGCACCAACCAGATAAACCAGGCCCGACATGCCGATAACAAACGGCAACACACTGGAGGCGATAAGAATGATGGTATAGAAGAGGATATGCAGGCGCGTGTAGGCATCGCCATGGGTGACCGGCAGCATGGGGATACCCGCTTCGGCATATTCATCTTTACGTTCCAGGGCCAACGCCCAGAAATGCGGCGGGGTCCAGGCGAAGATGATCATCACCAGGAGCAGCCCGCCGGGTTCAATTGCGCCGGTTACCGCCGTCCAGCCAAACAGGGGTGGTGCGGCACCAAAAAGACCGCCAATGACAATGTTCTGCGGGGTCGCGCGCTTCAGGTAAAGCGTGTAGATGAGACCGTAACCAACCCAGGACGCCAGATTCAGCCAGGCGGTCAGCGGGTTGATCCAGACATACAGGATAACCATGCCGGTGATCCCGAGCAGCGCCGAAAAAATCAGCGCCGCGCGTCGATCCAGGCGCCCGGCGGCCACCGGACGATTCTGGGTTCGCGCCATCCCCGCATCGACTTCGCGATCGGCGATGTGATTCACCACCGCTGCGGATGCAGCCACCAGACCAATCCCCAATGTGCCGATCAGCAGGACCGGCAGTGGCACCATCCCGGGAGTTGCCAGAAACATCCCGACCACCGCACACAGCAGCATCAGCAACACCACACGCGGCTTGGTCAGCTCGATAAAATCGCGTACCGCGAGCGTGCGCGGGCGATAAGAGGCGCTTAGTTCGCTCACAGCCTGGTCACCACCGCGATGGGTCGCGCACGGCCAGATCGGTAACGGTCACGATAGTCAGCAACAAAATCGCGCCGAATGCATTGTGCAGCGTGGCGATGGCCAGCGGCAGAGTAAGCACCACGTTGAGTATTCCCAGTGTCAGCTGCACCAGCAGTACACCGCCCACCACCAGGGCAAGTGGTGAGCCATCCCCCAGCAGACGTAAGCTCAACGCGCCGGCAACCAGCAGCACCAGCACGGCTCCCAGCCGATGGAAGACCTGGATGGCAACCCGGGCATCACTTTCAAGCTGGCCCCCCAGATAGTTCGGGCCCACCGACTGCGCAAGGTTAAAGCCGGTCACCACGTCCATATCCGGCAGCCATTCACCATGACAGGTTGGAAAGTCCGGACAGGCAAGGGCCGCATAGTTGGAGGTCACCCAACCCCCAAGCGATATCTGCACCACCACCACCGCGAGGG
>JAQBYL010000478.1 GCA_027622495.1 Pseudomonadota bacterium | reverse complement strand
CACCGCATCCGAAAACAGATCATCAAAATCCTCATCAATCTGCACGCCTACCAGGTTGCTGCCCCGCGTATACACAACAAACAGGTCAGACAACGGACCGATTTCCCAGCGGTATCGAACCTGTGCGGTCAGCCTGGACAGGGTGAAATCTTCGTCTGATGTCGGTACGCGCGGTATCAGATCCCCTTCGCTCGCGGGCACCTGCCAGTAACCGTCGCCTTCTGCTTTGATCCCCGCCCACTGCAGCGTAATGCGGAACTGCTGACGCGCCGTGAAGAAATAGTCGAGGGCCAGGCGCGGTTGAAGATCATCGGCTTTGTAGGTGGTGAAGCTGGTTCCACCACGATGCACCAGCCAGCCATCACGCTTTTTGAACGTTGCATCAAGATCAATACTGAACCGGCTGTTCGGTGTGTAGGTGAAACCCAGATCGGTGCTGTAGGTCCAGGTGTGATTGAGTTCTTCCTGTTCGGCACCGAGCGTTCCGCTCCAGGCAAATGGTTTTGCCGCATCTGTGCCATAGGCTACCTGTACAAACCAGCGCGAATCAGTTTTGAACATACCGTTACCACGGCTGTTGCGATCGTCCCAGCGCTCAGGATAGTAGTCGACTTCCAAACGAAACTGCGAGTTGTTGGGTAGAAGAACTGTCTGGTTAGTGAAAATACCCATGCGGGTCAGGTAACCTTCGGTGTTGGTTTGAGCGCTGAAAAACAGCGAGTTCCGCACAAACCGGAAGTAGTCGAGCCCTTGGCTTGTACTGCGTACAAAACCATACTGCCCGCCTATGTAATCATTCTGCCTGATGAAACCAAGGTCACTGACGTCGAGTCGTTTGTCTACATAGTCAAGGCTGAAACGATGCAGCAGGCCGCGCTTCTGGGTGTAACTGATGTCTGTAAATCCACCGTACCCATCTGTGTTATCCACATCGGAATACATGAACTGCGTATCCCATTTGATCTTACCGTCACTGGAAAGCAGATGAGTGTCGATGCCGTGGGTCGATGAATCAACGCCAGGAAGAGTCACCAGCGTACCCATATAACCAATCGCTTTACGCGTCTCGCCTACGGTCTCGTACATGGCCCGAACCACGCCAAAATCGCGACCGTCTTCAACAAGCTTGACCGGTTGCAGCGTATTTTTGTCAATCCCGGGTATTTCGACCTCGTCTTCGAAAGCGGCTAACACACCGTAGCGCAGACCACCGGCACTCCCGACTACCTTAACCGCACCGAGCAAGTCGGTTGGTTTACCCAGTTCAACAGGTTCGACCAAAACATCAGCGGGTACAGTCAGGTGTTTGGGTGGACCACCGATGCGACGGGTGTTCAGCAACGTGGTGGGTTCTGGCGTAAACGTTGACGGTGTAGCCCGGGCACCACTGCCGCGCCGACTCTGCTGAAATCGGTTGATGTCCTGCCTGGGGGTGGTTACGAATACTTCATTACCTTCCAGAAAGAACAATCGTTTTTCCGGAAAGAAGGTTTCGAACGCGGTCAGATTAACCACCACGTTGTCTGACTCAACCGCACCGAAATCCGGATTCAGCGTTGCGGTGATCTGAAGGTTAGTCGATGGTCGCCACGATATGTCGGCTCCTGCGCGGACTTCCTGCTCATTACCGGCTTCATCATGCGTCGCGGAAACGTACGGAAATATCGCAAACTGCTGCTTGGTCTCAAGTTGTTCCAGACTGACCGGCTGCAGGGCAGACATGAACCTGGCAGCCGTATACGGCAGTGCCGGCCAGCCGTAGCGTTCATCCATGTGAGCCACTTTGCGGTCGATCCAGACACCCATTTTTCGCGCGGCATCGGCTTCCGGTATGGCCATCATGGACCACGGGAGAAAAATCTCAGTACTCCAGCCGTTCTCTGTTACCGCGCTGACACCGGTCCATGGACCATCCCACTCTTCACTGACAGTCCGCTCCGGCAGGACCTTGCCATCCATCAGCGAGCCGCCGAGATTCACCACAAACCAATAGCCGTAGAGTCCCTCTCCGGACGTATCGAGGGTCACGCCATAGGCATCTCTGTTGAGGTACTGATCTCTGGACGACAGACGTGCAACCAGCGAACCGCGTGGCTGCTCCATTACGGCGCTGATGTACAGGCCCTGACGGGTGTAAACGAATCGCGTCAGTGTTGAATAGGTCGCCTCATCCAGAGTGTCGGGATCGATGACCCGCATGCCGTCGTACGCCGGTACGCTCTGCCACACGGCTTCGTCTACGTGGCCATCGAGATTGATCATTACCTCGTCAAAGTGCGGCACCACGATCTGCTCGTCTGTCGAACCTTGCAACACGATCGATGCAGACGCACTTACCTGAGCGGCTGCATCTGCTGCCACCACACCGGTCGTCGTGGCCGTGACGCGGTTGGGTTCCCCGGCTGCTGGTTCCGCCACCGCGGAGTCTGCGGGCGCAGGATCGGCCGCTTGTGTCACTGCCTCTGCTGGTGGGAGATCGATTTTGAGATACCAGGCTGACAAACCCGCGACTTTTGCTCTGCCAATCAATTCTCTGGCAGCTGTTGCCGGCATCGCCGGGGTCATGAGCCGATGATATTCAACGCCATCGATCACAAGCGGAACCAACTCGGTAGAGGTTCCGAGGGTGTTTAAGATTTCGACCCGCGGGCCAGTGGCTGATTGGACGTTCTTGTAACTGCCGAATACCACTGCACCGGTCTCGCCCGCTGCATAGGTAAAGGGAGCCGAGAACCCCCACCAGACCAGCAGGATCAGGGCGGCCGCGGTGTCTTGCGAGAAACGCCACATCATAGATAACGAACCGCCCACCCTTAGATTGTAACTATGCGAACTGTTATCTAGCTTACAAAGACCAGGCGCATTCGTCCAACCAGAAAACGCAGCGGTGATGGGGGGAGAAAACCCGCAAAACTGCCGATCCAGAGCGCGATCGACAGTTTTCTCACGAGCTGACCAGACTCAGCCCTGAACGACGATTTCTCTGGCCAGCGAGCGGCCCCGGGCGGCAGCCTCAAGAAATGCCGGGACCTTATCGAAGTTCAGGTAGGTGTAGATCTCAGGGGCCATGGAATCGATTTTGCTGGAGTAGGCCAGATACTCATCCAGCTCCGGCAGACGGCCGAGGATTGCGGCGACCGCAGCCAGTTCAGCTGAGGCGAGAAACACGTCAGCCCCCTGCCCCAGGCGATTCGGAAAGTTGCGGGTCGAGGTAGACACACAGGTGGATCCGGCCTGGATGCGGGCCTGGTTACCCATGCACAGACTGCAGCCCGGCATTTCTGTTCGTGCGCCTGCCTG
>JAQBYL010000477.1 GCA_027622495.1 Pseudomonadota bacterium | reverse complement strand
CCGCAAGCTCGCCTGGAAAATCCTCCTCAAACATCGCCTGCGCTTCGTCCAATATCGCTTCAAGCGGGGTCACGGTGTAGCTCAGCGTGGTGGGTGCCAGGCACAGTTGCGTCATCGGATCGAGCTGGAAATAACTGCTGGCATCAACCTCCAGACTGCGCACATCACGGGGATAGCTGCGCGCATCAGAAACCAGCAGCTGTTCCGGCGTGTTCGTCTCAGTCACATCCGGGCGTTCGAAGATGATGATCTCGGTTTCAAACCAGCGCATCGAGAAGTAGTCCTCGATCAGGCGTTCTTCGTCGGCGCTCAACGCCACCTGGCTGAATATCAACGCAGCGATCAGTGTGCTGTATTTCAAACCGGTACGATTCATCCGTTTGCCACCATCGCCTGATCAACCGTCAGAATATCCAATAACCCTTCGGCAAAAATGAGACGAGCATGAAAGTCCTTCAAACGTCGACTTGTGCGCAGGGTGGTGGCGCCATCCAACTGGTAGGTGGCCGGTTGGTTCTGAACCAGTTTTACCACGGCAATCGGGTCAACCGAGGTGCTGGAACCGAATTCGATTTTGCCTCGTTCTTCGCCGATGTCGAGCTTCTCGATACCCAGAACCTGGATGCGGAGTTTGAGGGCGGTGACACTGAACAGTGCTTTGAGCGGATCGGGTAGAAGACCAAAACGGTCGATCATTTCAACCTGCAGATCGTCGAGCTGGGGCTGGCTCGTGGCATTGCTGATCCGTTTGTACATGATGAGCCGGGTATGAACGTCTGGCAGATAGTCGTCGGGGATGAGCACTCCTCCATGCAGGTTGACCTCGCGCGTTACCTGCTCGAGCGGCCGATCCATATTCGGAGTCTGGCCTGCGCGGATGGCTGATACAGCGCGATCGAGCAGTTCCATATAGAGAGTGAAACCGATGCTTTCAATCTGGCCAGACTGATCATCACCCAGCAGTTCACCGGCACCACGGATTTCCAGATCGTGGGTTGCCAGGGTGAAACCCACACCGAGTTCACCGGCGGCTTCAATTGCTTCGAGTCGCTTCACCGCATCACCGGTCATGGCCTTCGAGTGCGGGGTTAAAAGATAAGCGTAGGCCTGTCGGTGTGAACGTCCTACCCGGCCGCGCAGCTGGTGCAGCTGGGCCAGCCCGAATTTATCTGCACGCTCGATGATCATGGTGTTGGCATTGGGCACGTCGATGCCGGTCTCGATGATGGTCGTGCAGACCAGAACATTGATCTGCCGATGGTAGAAATCGCCCATCACCCCTTCCAGAGTTCGTTTGGGCATCTGCCCATGCGCAATACCGATGCGAATCTCCGGCAGCATCTCGGCGACTTCAGCAGCGACCTGTTCGATGTCACGTACTTCGTTGTGCAGGTAGAACACCTGGCCGCCGCGCATCAGCTCACGGGAGATCGCTTCCTTGATGATGTGATTGCGTTTCTGCTGTACAAAAGTCTTGATCGACAAACGCTTCGCGGGCGGCGTAGCGATGATCGAAAGATCACGGATACCACTCACCGCCATGTTCAAGGTGCGCGGTATCGGTGTTGCAGTCAGCGCCAGAATATCGACGTTGGCGCGCAGAGAGCGCAGCCGTTCTTTCTGACGCACACCAAAACGGTGCTCCTCATCGATGATCACCAGACCCAGATCTTTGAACCTGAATCCTTCGGAGAGCAGTTTGTGGGTACCGATCACCACGTCTGCCCGCCCACTGATCATGCGTGCGCGGACATCGGCCACCTCAGCCTCGTTGCGAAACCGCGACAGGCAGTCGATCTGAACCGGCCAGCTGGCAAATCGATCCTGAAAACTCTCGGTGTGCTGTTGCGCCAGGAGGGTAGTCGGCACCAGAACCGCCACCTGCTTGCCGTTTTGAACCGCCAGAAAAGCAGCGCGCATGGCGACCTCGGTTTTTCCAAAACCGACGTCTCCACAGATCAGCCGGTCGGTGGACTGTTCGGCACACAGATCAGCGATCACCTCATCGATCGCGCGCTGCTGATCCGGCGTGACGTCAAACGGGAACTGCTGGGCAAAGCGGGCGTAATCATCTCCAGGTTGGTCGAATGCAATGGACTTGTTGCTGGCGCGCCGCGCGTAGATGTTCAACAACTCTGCGGCAACGTCCACCACCCGCTCAGCGGCCTTGCGCTTAGCCTTTTCCCACTGGTCAGAACCCAGGCGGTGCAGCGGGGCGAGCTCTGAGTCTGCGCCGGAATAACGTGAGATCAGCTGCAGTGAGGTAACCGGTACGTAGAGCTTGGCCTCATCGGCATAGCTTAAGGTGAGGAACTCCTGCTTGTGGCCATCGATGCTGAGCATGGTCAGACCCTGGTAGCGGCCGATGCCATGCTGCAGATGGACCACCGGCGAGCCGATGGTCAGCTCGGTGAGATTGCGGATGATCTGATCTGGATCGATGGACGATCTTGACGCTCTGCTTTCGCTGGAGGGACGGTGACCAAAGAGCGCACTTTCGCTGATCAGCACGAACTCATCGGTCACGGTGCTTCGATCAAGCGGTGCCGTGGTAATGCCGATTGCCGGTCTGTCTGCAAGGAATTGGGCAAAACCGCTAACTTCAGTGGGGCGAATCCCGGCTCGATTCAGAAAGTCGAACAACAGTTCCCGGCGCCCGGCGGTTTCGGCAGTAAAAAGCACCGGTGAAGATCCGTGCCCCGCCAGATATCGACTCAGTGCATCGGCTGGATTTTTCGCCCGCGCATTGGCCTGCACGTCTGGCACATCGGAGGTGGCGTAGCTGACCTGATGCTTACCGTTAGTTGCTACATCGATCTGCGGGTATCGATTCAGGTGACCGCCCAGTTCGTCCAAGCGCAGATACAGATCCGCGGGCGGCAGAATAGGGCGTTCAATGTCGTGTGCCAGGTTGTCGTAACGCTCGGCAACTTCCGTCAGGTACTGCTCGGCGGCTTCTCTGACCCCCTGTTCCATGATCACCAGCGTGTTGTCTGGAAGGTAGTCGAACAGGGTCGCAAGCTGCGGAAAAAAGAACGGCAGATAGTACTCAATACCGCTCGGTGGAATGCCACTGCTGACATCCTGATACACGCTGCAGCGACGCACGTCGACATTGAAGGTCTCATGCCAGCGGTTGCGGAAACGGGCGATAGACTCTGCGTCAAACGGGAATTCTTTGGCAGGAAGCAATTCCAGGCGGTCGAGTTTTTCCAGGGTCCGCTGACTGTCGGGGTCGAAGGTTCGCAGGGTTTCGATTTCGTCGTCGAACAGGTCGATTCGAACCGGCGCAGACATACCCATGGGGAACACGTCCATCAA
>JAQBYL010000013.1 GCA_027622495.1 Pseudomonadota bacterium | reverse complement strand
AAGGGTCTGGTCCTGGAGCCGTATCTGGCAAGCGTCGTGCTCGGTGGCGGCGCGGTAAAACGCGGTGGAACCGATGAACTTCGAGCCGAAGTTCTGCCTGAGGTGATAGCCGGAACACGTCAGCTGACCCTAGCTTATGCAGAAGAGCAGGCGCGTTTCGATCTGCACGATGTGGTGACTTCTGCTCGCGCGCAAGCGGGTGGTTATGTCATCAACGGTCAAAAATCCATGGTTCTGAACGCGGCAACTGCCGATCAGATCGTGGTGAGTGCAAGGACCAGCGGTGGTCAGATCGACACCAACGGGATCAGCCTGTTTCTGGTAGACAGCAGCGCCGAGGGGTTAAGTCGCGACAACTTCCCCACCGTTGATGGTCTGCGTGCTTCCGAGGTTACCTTTAAAAACGTTCAGGTCGGCTCAGATCGCCTGATCGGCCAGATCGATCAGGGTTATGGAATCCTCAACAGTGTTGCCAACGACGCCATCCTTGCGCTGTGTGCTGAAGCCGTAGGTGCGATGGAGGTTCTGTACAAAGACACTGTTGCCTACACGCAGGAGCGCGAGCAGTTCGATCATCCGCTTTCCGAATTTCAGGTGCTGCAGCATCGCATGGTCGAAATGTTCATGGAGTACGAGCAGACCAAATCGCTCCTGTATCGCGCCACCATGGAAGCAGCAAACGATCCACAGGCAGCCGAGCGAACCATCCACGCGTTGAAGCACATGGTCGGTAAGAACGGAACGTTTATCGGCGAAAACGCCGTTCAACTGCACGGCGGCATGGGTATGACCGAAGAACTGCGCATCGGCCACTACTTCAAACGCCTGATGGTGATCGAAGCCCAGTTCGGCAACTCGAACTATCATTTGCAACGCTTCGCTGCCTGACGGCACACTACCGCCTTTCACAGGAAGAAAGGGGGAGACATGCTGCAAGGGAAAGTCGTTCTGGTCACCGGAGGAGCCCGCGGCATTGGCCTGGGCATAGCCACATCGTTTCTGGCCGCCGGTGCGAAGGTGATGATCGGTGACCTGGGCGCCGGGTCTGACTGGACCTACAATCTGTCGAGCAAGCAGGACATGGAAAAGGTCCTCAAGCAATACGCTGACCTCGGCGACCTCGATGCAACTGAACTCGACGTCACCAGTGCCGAAAGCGCGCGCAACGCGGTGAGTGCAACCGTGCAACGTTTCGGTGGCATTGACATCCTTGTTAACAACGCAGGTGTGGTCGGTTCCGGCCCGGTTGAAACATTCAGCGAGCAGGAATGGGACCGGATATTCGCGGTTAACACAAAAGGAATTTTCCTGATGACCCAGGCGGCTCTACCCGAACTCAAGAAGCGCCCTGGAGCATGCGTTGTTAACACCGCCTCGATTGCCGGTAAAAAAGGTCACGCTAACATGTCGGCTTACTGTGGCTCCAAATTCGCAGCGATCGGCATCACCCAGGCAATGGCTAACGAATTCGCACGCGATGGTATCCGGGTAAATGCGATCTGTCCGGGCATTGTGGGCACCGCCATGTGGCTTGATCATCTGATGCCCACCAACGTAACCGATCAGGCGGAGAAGACCGAAAACTTCGAAGCCCGCATGCGCAAAACCATTCCTCTGGGGCGTTCACAGACGACGCAGGACATGGGGCAGGCGGCCGTCTTTCTTGCCAGTTCACCCAACATCACCGGTGTCAGTCTGACGGTTGCCGGTGGAATTGAAATGAACTAATGCCAGCCTGGATAAAAGATCCGCTGGTCATCTTCCTGCTGGCCGGTGCTGCGCTGTTTGCTCTCAACGCCTGGTGGGATGCAGATGCCAGTGACAACCTGATCGAAGTCACGGATGCGCAGATCAATCGCCTCCAGGATCAGTGGCAGGCACAGATGGGGCGGGAGCCAACGAGCGAAGAACTGAACAATCTGATCGATCAGTTCATCAGCGAGGAGGTGTATTACCGCGAAGCGATGCGCCTGAACCTCGACACAAACGACACCATCATCCGCCGCCGGCTGGTACAGAAGCTGACGTTTCTGACCGAAGACATCGCAACCGCGGTAGCCCCAGCGGATGAAACCCTGCAGGCCTATTTTGCTGCTAATGCCGAACGTTACCGGCTGCCCCTGAGAGTCAGTTTCACACACCGCTACTTTTCTTCTGACCGTCGCGAAAACGCCCAGGCTGATGCGGGCCTCGCTGTAGCAGATGAAAGCATTGTCGGTGATCCGTTCATGCTGCAGCGCAGTTACGCGCAGCGCTCCCTCAAGCAGGTGGAGGATCAGTTTGGCAGCGCGTTTGCCGATGGTGTGGAAACGCTGCCGGTGGGTGTCTGGGCCGGGCCGGTACAATCGGCTTACGGCTGGCATGCAGTGAAACTCGAACGCCTGATCGAAAGCGAATTGCCCTCCTACACATCGATTGAAAACAATGTGTTGAGCGACTGGCAACGCGATCAGCGCGAAGCTGCAAACTCAGCCTACTATGAGTCCCTGCTTTCGCGTTACGAAATTCGTCGACCATGAATTCGACCATGAAAAAGCCTGTCGAATGGCTCGCCGAATGGCTCGCCGGATGGCTCGTTCTGCTGATCCTGATTTCCGGTTCAGCCCTCGCCCACGAAATCCGCCCGGCCTATCTGCAGATGAGCGAAATCGCCAAAGGTGAATTCGAGGTGCTGTGGAAGATGCCGGTGGTCGAAGATCGACGTCTGCCGTTAGAGCCGGTCCTGCCCGATGAATGCACCCCTACCTCACCAGTCACACCGACCTACACGGGCGCTGCATTGCTCAATCGCTGGAACGTTGCCTGTTCGCTGCGCGCAGGTTCGTTACACATCAGTGGTCTTTCGCGGACACTGACCGATGTCATGGTGGTTATTGATTACCTGAATGGCGATCGGCGCAGTCAACTCCTGCGGGCGGAGATGCCAAGCCTCGATCTGACCGAGAGTTCACCGGGGATCTGGGGTTATCTGAATCTCGGTATTGAACATCTTCTGTTCGGCATCGATCACGTGTTGTTCGTCATCGGTCTGGTGCTGTATATCAAGGACCGCTGGGCTCTGCTCAAGACCGTGACCGCTTTTACCCTGGCACACAGCATTACCCTTGCATTATCTGTGCTCGATCTGGTGCGGCTGTCACAAGGGGTTGTGGAAGCGGTGATCGCTTTGAGCATCGTCTTTCTGGCGCGGGAGTTGATGCTCGATGAAACCCGACGGTCGCCGCTTACCCGCGACCGCCCATGGCTGATGGCAATGCTGTTTGGTCTTCTGCACGGTTTTGGTTTTGCTGGCGCCCTGGCAGATATCGGTCTGCCCGCAGATCAACTGGCGACATCGCTGCTGCTGTTCAATGTCGGCATCGAGATCGGTCAGCTCATGGTGATCGCCGTGGTCCTTGCTGCTCTCGCCCTCGGTGCAAGACTATTGAGCCTCGCTCTGGCTGAGCGGGTATTCATCATCGTCACCGGCGTGCTGGCCGGTTTCTGGACCATCGACAGGATTGCCCTTCTGGTCTGATCACGGCTTCTGTTAAGGCATGCACCACCCCTCACCCGTTGAGCGTTAAGGTACACTACCGGCAGCAACCAACGGGAACGATAGCCATGCGTGCAACCCTCATTTTATTGTCGATCGGCCTGATTCTGTCTGGCTGTGGTCAGCAGCCCGAATCAACGGGCAAACCCAGCGCCTCCTTTGAAGAGAGTTTTCGCCTGGCCCTGGAGACCGCCTCATCAGGCGACGTGATTCTGGTTCCTGCCGGTACCCACCGATTCAATCGCAGCCTCACCCTGAACACGGACGGTGTGACCATCAGAGGCGAAGGCATGGACAAGTCCATTCTGAGCTTTGCGGGTCAGGTGGCCGGTGCCGAAGGGTTGCTGGTGAACGCAAGTGACTTCGTTATTGAAGACATCGCAATCGAAGACACCAAGGGCGATGCACTGAAGATCAACGAAGGAAAGAACATCGTGGTTCGCCGGGTCCGCACCGAGTGGACCGCGGGTCCTGCCACCGAGAACGGTGCTTACGGCATCTATCCGGTCCAGACCGAAAACACTTTGATTGAAGGCTCTGTCGCGATTGGCGCAAGTGATGCCGGGATCTACGTCGGCCAGAGCCGGCAGGTGGTGGTACGCGACAGTCGCGCGGAATACAACGTCGCGGGAATCGAAATCGAAAACACCATTCATGCCGACGTGTACAACAACGTCGCCACTAACAACACCGGCGGCATCCTGGTGTTCAACATGCCTCAGATCAATCAGGCAGGCCACAGCACCCGGGTCTACAACAACCGGATTGTTGACAACAACACACCGAATTTCGCAATACCTGGAACTGCCGTGTCAGGTGTACCCGCTGGGTCCGGTATGGTGATCAACTCGAACGACCGAGTGGAAATCTTCGACAACGACATCAAAAATAACCAGACGGCCAACATTCTGATCAGCAGCTACTTCAGTGCAAACTTCGCAGGCCAGAGAGAACTGGCCGAGGAATTTGACCCCTACCCTGAAACCATCTACATCTACGCCAACCGTTTTTCTGGAGGCGGTGAAGCACCCGACCGGGCAGCTCTGGAGCAGGTTCGGATTGCGCTCTTCGGTGAAGACGGACACCTTCCTGATATCGTCTGGGACGGCATTCAGAACCCCGACAAACTCGCACCCGAGTTTGCGATCTGCGTGAACAACGATGGTGCGCAGCTGTTGAATATAGATGGCGCGAACGAAAACAAAAATCCGGTAGTCGACATGTCAGGTCACCAGTGTGACCACGCTAAACTACCGGTTATTGAGCTGGCCGAGATCTGAACATCTGAAATGAGGTCTGCAGTTTGTTCCGCAACACGCTGATCGCGCTCCTGCTGGGGGTGCTGGCTGGTTGCGGGCAGCCAGTGAGCTTTTTTGATGCACAGCACTACCCGGCAAAGTTATCCGACTGGGGCATTGTCACCCGGTCGGGGAATCGGCTGGTTCTGGGGCAGGATGTCGACACCTACGATTTGAACACGCCGCTGTTTTCCGACTATGCGGGAAAGCTTCGAACCCTGTGGATTCCTCCGGGCGAAAGCGCCGTCTTTGACGCCGATAAAACACTCGAGTTACCGGTTGGCACAATTCTGTCGAAAACTTTTTTCTATGATCAACACAATGGTCAACTGATCCGATCAGATCAGTTCTCGGGCAACCCGGCTGACCTGGATCTGGACCGTACACTGATCATCGAGACCCGTCTCTTGGTTCATCAGCCACACGGCTGGGACGCTCTGCCTTACGTCTGGGACGGTGCCGACGCGGTTCTTAAAATCACCGGCGATCTGCAGACATTCGAATTCAAGCAGACCGATAGCAGCATTGTGCTGAACTACCAGGTTCCCAGTAAAAATGAATGCGCCGGCTGCCACGCCACAGACCACACCAGCGGTGAGAACCAGCCCATCGGTATGAAGGCACGGCATCTGAATCGGCCACACCCGCTGGAGGCAACTAACCAGCTGGATCGTCTTTCGCAGCGCGGTCTCATCAGATTACCTGCCGGTGATCTACCGGCCAATGCCAGGTGGTCGGACGCGCAGCTACACGTCGGTGACCGGGATGTCGGTGACTGGGAGGTCAGTGATCGGGATGTCGCCCACCGGGCGCGATCCTATCTGGACATCAACTGCGGTCACTGCCACAACCCCCGGGGGGCTGCTGACACGTCGGGGCTTATGCTCGACATTGCCTCAACCGGACCGGCGGCAAACCGCCGTGCAATGGGTGTCTGCAAGCCCCCGATTGCCTCCGGTGGAGGATCTGGCGGCAATCTGTATTCAATCGTGCCGGGAAAGCCTGCGCAGTCCATCCTGAGCTACCGGATGCGCACAACTGACCCGGCTGATCGAATGCCGGAGATCGGCCGCACTCTGGTTGATGCAGAAGGGGTAGCGGTCGTGGATGCCTGGTTAGCCGGCATGAGTGGTGAATGTCTCTGACCGGGGCTGCCGATTCAAAAAAAACAATCAACGAAAGGTACCTCACATGCCCGCACCGTTAACCGCCCCTCAGAAAAAAGTCGAGGCGGCCTGGATCGACTACAACGGCCACATGAACATGGCCTACTACAACCTGGTTTTCGATAACTGTGTAGACCACATATACGACGAGTTAGGCGTCGGTGTCGAATATGTTCAGACACAGGGAGGATCGTGCTTCACCCTTGAAGTGCATGTGAACTACCTGCAGGAACTGTCTCTCGATGATCCGATCAGGGTTACCTTTCAACTACTCGATTGGGATGCCAAGCGTCTGCACTTTTTTCAATCCATGTACCACGCAACTAAAGGCTACCTTGCCGCGACGTCTGAACAACTGGCAATGCATGTCGATATGGAAAGCCGCCGGTCAGCGGCGTTTCCGGATGAGATTCAGATGAAGCTTGAGAAGCTGATGCTCGAACATGCCGGGTTAGACCGCCCGAAGCAGGTCGGGCGGTCGATCGGGATACCCCGCAAAAACCAGTAGCCAGTGGAGGGGTCAGAGTAAAAACTCTGACCCGGGAGCTTTCCGGGGGTTTAGTACCCCTCTAACGAACCGTAGCGGTCGCGGTGATAATTCACGTCTCCGAACGTCTGCTCTGACACTGCTGCGCGTTTGATAAAGAAGCCAATATCAAACTCATCGGTCATGCCAATACCACCATGCATCTGAATCCCTTCACGAGACACCAGATGGTAGGTTTCGCCGACCTTGGCTTTGGTCAGACTTGCAAGGGTGGCGATTTCTTTGGTATCGCGGCCTTCGTCCAACGCGGTGAGCGCTTCCAGAACACACGATTTGGACAGTTCCACCTCACAGAACATGTTCGCTGCCCGATGTTTGAGGGCCTGGAACGAACCGATCGGAACACCGAACTGCTCACGCTCTTTTAAATACTGAACCGTTCGCTCAAAACACTCCTGCAAACTGCCGAGCATTTCTGCAGAAATACCAATGCGCGCGATATCAAGGGTCGCATCCAGCACATCAGCGCCCTTGCCTGCTTCACCAAGCAGTGCGTCGGCACCAACCGCGACATCTTTAAAAGTGATGTTGGCTGCGTTGCGTGAATCCACCATACGGGTGCGGGTTACTTCGATCCCGGCAGCCGATCGGTCAACCAGGAACAGACTCAAGCCATCCCGATCCCCCTGCTTGCCAGCGCTTCGGGCAACAACGACGAGCTTGTCTGCCACATGACCGTCGATCACAAAGGTTTTACTGCCATTGAGCGTGTAACCCTTGCCACCCTTGGCGGCTGTGGTGCTCACACCATAAGGGCTGTGACGATGAGATTCTTCCAGGGCCAGAGCCACCAGCAGTTCACCACCGGCAATCTTCGGCAGGAGATCATTCTTCTGAGCGTCTGTGCCACCCAGATTGATGGCCGTGCCACCTACCCAGACCGTGGCAAACAGAGGACTCGCGGTCAACGTGCGACCACTTTCTTCTGTGACCACACCCAGACCCTTGTAACCGAATGCAAGGCCCCCGTGCTCTTCAGGCCACGGAATACCTGCCCAGCCGAGTTCGACCATGGCCTGCCAGCTGGCACGATCAAAGCCGTCCGGATTGTCATCGTCGCGGAGTTTTCGCAGCTGATTGATTGGTGTGTTGTTGGTGCAGAAATCTTTGGCGCTGTCTTTGAGCATGTTCTGCTCTTCGTTCAGGATCATGGCCATCGATCGGTTCCCCCCGAAAAACCTACAAAATTGTTAAGAAATCAAAGGTGAGCATGTAAGCAGACTGATGGAGGTTTGTCGAGCCGCAACCCGGCTCGCAGGCTGATTCCATTGGTCGGCGAGGCAGACTGGCGCTCTGACTGCAGGCGCGACCTTTACCTTTTGCTTACACGGGTTACAAACGAGCGGCAGAGTCTGCCGCCTGCAACAGTTACCCTCATCCGCATAAATCAAACAATTAATGCTTCAATTTCATATGCGTACGATGTTTTTCGCTATTCTCATTTCCTGCCTGTCCGGAATTTGTTCCGCGGCTGAAACCGTCGCCGGCCTGTCGATCGAAGAATCGACTTCAGCCAACACGCTGCGACACAAAGAACCACCGAACGAGCCCCTGTGGCCGACTCTGCTATGCCTGAGCCTGGGCATTGGCAGTCTGGTTCTGGTCCGGCGCAATATCGAAGGTTGCAAAACGCGTCGAACTGCCGAGGCCATTAGTGTCCTGTCTGGTTAATTCGTTGTTAACCAGACAGGACACTAGTTCACCTTTCCGGCACGGAACACCAGGGTGGTCATGTGTGGATTGTGGGCCGCCAGAATCGACCTTTCGACTTCGGTGTCCGGGTCATACAACCACGCTTCTGCATGGCCGCGGTCGGCAAAATGGATGGCCATCAGGCGGTTCCAGAAACTCTCGCTGCCAAGCGGCGTAACACCGGTATCCCAGACCAGTTCGCCGCTGCTCGAAGCAAGGCCGGGTAAAAGTACTTCCATGCGCGATCCGCCATCGGTAGCTGACGCCTGGTAGGCGATCAGTACGATTACGCCGGATGGCCACGGCCGCGAGGGAATCCGTTGGGATGCAAGTGTCATCTTAGCCACCTCGGGGTAGGCGTTGACCAATTCCCGATAGGCACTTCCTGTTGCCACCTTCACGTAACCAGCGGCCTCTGGAAAAAACACCAGATCTGCATATTCCCACTCATTTTCGACACTTCCCTGGGCTGCGTAATCGAGGCTCGCGCGCCACCGATAAACACCGCCTTCCGCGTTCATCAGCGACGCCATGGGCGCACGGAACGCTTCGCTAATGTCAATCTGATTGTCGTGTCCGGCATGATTAACAGACCGTTTATGGCGCGACAGCTGCAATACCATCATGGGCTGCTGGCGCTGTTCCTCATCGAATGCGATGCGCACCATACCGAGACCGAACCACAGAGCCGCCCCCACTCCTGCGATAAGCAGCACCAGACAGAAAAGCAGAAAATTCAGAAGCGCTCGATTCATGGACGCAGATTCAGCCTCAGACAACGCAGTGAATGCAACCGCAGGTCAGATTAAGTTACATTCACCACCCTTCGCGCTTTTTTAGAACAAGAACCACTTATGACAGAACCTGCTCAGCATCAGATCACTGCCGCTGGGGTCGGCTTGAACGTCCTGTCGCTTGGCGATCCGGATCTGCCAACCCTTGTGATGGTGCACGGGCTGCGCGATGTTGCCTGGAGCCTGATCCCCATTGCGGAACCTCTAACGGATCGTTACCACGTTCTTCTTCCGGAACTGCGAGGCCACGGTGCGAGCGATAAACCCAACGCCTATTCCAACGAGAATTTCGTCTACGACCTGTACTGCGTAATCCAGCAGTTAGCCAGCCAGCCGGTGGTCTTGCTCGGTCACAGTCTCGGCGGCCACATTTCGTACCGATACGCGGCTGTGTTCCCGGAACAGGTAAAGGCACTGGTGCTGGTCGAAGGTCTTGGACCACCGCGAAGCCTGGAGCGCGATCCCGCACTTTCGCCATTGGCCTACTACCGGCAGCGTCTGCTTGAAATGTTCGCCAACGAGCCTGATCGCCGGCCGTTACCGGGCTACGAATTCGCTGCCGAACGCCTGCAGAAAAACAATCCACGGCTTGATCCACATCAAGCGCAGATCATCGCCCGTAAGGCGGTGCTCAAAGGGGAAGATGGCCAACTGCGGTGGGCGTTCGATTCACGCGCGCAGAGTGTGTTTGTCAATGTGAGTCAGACCCAACCGGAGGATTTCTGGCGTCAGGTTCAATGCCCCACACTGGTCATCAGCGGTGATCTGGCACACGAATACTGGGGCACCCGCCGCCCTTCGGAGGAACACTACGACGGTGCGTATGCGCCGGGCGAGATGGAAGCACGTGCAGCCATTTTTCCGCGTGGCGAGCATCTGCACTTCAAGCAATCCGGCCACATGGTTCACTACGACGAACCGGCAAGGCTGACAATGGAAACCCGATCATTCCTGGAGAAACACCTATGAGCGAACTCATCGCCACCGACCACGACACCTATGACTGGCCCGAAATGGTAGACGCGTTGAACCGTCTGTTGCGGCTTCGGACCACGCCCATCGGCATGAAGTTGTTTGAAACCGTCGCCGAGATGGAAGCCATCCCGAAGATACGGCGGCCTTCCGCCATTCACACCACCGACCAGATCGTCGGTCAGGCATCTCGCAACGGCTGGACAGTGGGGATTACCGCTGCAGATCTGGTGGGCGCTCAGTGCAGTACCGTGATCGGCTTACACCCTCGCAGTGAGGGATGGCTGTCGGGCGATCGGATGGCGGGGGTCTGGTATGCAGACCAGGCAGAAGCCAGCAAACACCAGCACGCGATGGACGTGGTGCCCTACGGCCGGTTTGAGGCGATGGCTGTGAGCCCCTTGGCTGTGGGTCGACTTGACCCACCGGACATCTGCCTGATCTACGCCACACCTGCTCAAATGATTTTATTTATCAATGGGTTGCAATGGACTGGTTACAATAAACTTGAATGGGGGTGCGTGGGTGAATCGGCTTGTGCCGACTCCTGGGGCCGGGCGCTAAAGAGCGGCGAACCCAGCGTGTCGATCCCCTGTTTCGCCGAGCGGCGTTACGGCGGCGTGATGGAAGACGAACTGCTGATCGCTCTGCCACCGCACTTTCTGCCAAAGACGATTGCGGGTCTGGAGCAGTTGAGCCGCAATGGTCTGCGCTATCCGATCGCGCCATATGGCGTCAACAACGACGTCCGCGCAGGGATGGGCGTGAGCTACTCAAACTGACGGAAAACATCCAGATGGATTTATACGAAGCAATGAAGAGCCTGCGGGCAGTCCGGCGTCTGCGACCCGACCCGATCGCCCACGACATCCTTGAGCGGGTGTTCACGGCCGCGACCTGGGCACCCACCGGCGGCAACATGCAGCCGTGGCGGATCGTCGCAGTCACCGATCCAGACAGGAAAGCGGCAATGGAAGCCCTCTATCGGTTTATCCGGCGGTTCAGAACCTGTTGCTGGCGGCGCGCAACGAAGGTCTCGGTTGCGTGCTCACCACCCTCCTGTGCATGGAAGAAGCGCCGGTGAAAGCGTTACTGAGCATCCCCGACGACTGGTACACCTGTGCGCATGTCCCGATGGGCTGGCCGGTGGCGGGGGGCCATGGTCCGATCAGCCGTCGACCTGTGAAGGAGATGGTCTACCGCGATCGCTGGCCCGCTTAGATGCCTGCTGATCTCCGAGATCAAGATCGGCAAGTGCTTTGAACCGTTCAAGCAATGCCGGGCCATCGGCATGCGCGAGAATAATGGGTTTCAGAACATCGAATTGAGCTCGCGCCGCCATCCGCGGCTGATCCTCGGTTGCCCAGTTGACCAGACCGGTCCAGAACCGATCAATCAACACCGCACCTTTTACGGTTCCGCCATCCACGGTTTTCAGCGTCAACTCACGCAACTCGCCGAGGTACAGGCGTAAGGACCTGACATGGATCTCTTCATCGGTACGGATGCGCTCGACAAATTCGGAAGCCTCCAGGGCACCCTCCCGCCGATCGACAAAAAGGTCTGGTGTTCGCAGAACTTCCTGGGTGTTGGCGAAACCGATCTCGGCGCGAAATTCAATCATCAGCAGATTCATCAGAAAACTCAGCATGCCTTCATAGGCTGGCCCGATTTCGGGCATGAACCGGGTTCCCGCTTCCGGCCGGGCGATGTTCTGTGGTGGCTCCACGTCCGGGTAGGCGTCCTCACCAAAGGTCAGATCCCGCGCAACAAACCACATCACGTCGTGGCCGCCGATCCCTTTGTCCGGTTGGCCGCCTTCGTCGATACCGTGGGCTGCCAGCAGGCCCTTGTTCAGATGGCCCAGTGCGGTTTCGGCCAGGTCTTCGACGATGATATCCTGCAGATCCGGAAAAACCATTTCTGCAAGCACACGACCCCGGCCTTCTATCTTTCCGGTGATGGTCAGACCATTCCAGAAAGGTCGATCAATGCCAGCACGAATCAACATCTTCTGCTGTTCGGGATTGGGTAAACGCGGGCCGGTCAGGAGTGATGCATCGGCGTCAAACAGATCACCACCGCGCCCTCGCAGCGCATCAGACCAGGCTCTGATCGCTGGTTCTCTGAGCAGGGATCGAGGGGGGACGTAGCTGCCATCGCGATCAAAACCACCATGCATCCGCTGACCGCCCGCAGATTGAAGGCTTGCGTAGGCGTGTTCTGAATTGAGTTCTTCGCTGGTGAAAACAAGCTGGCTCATACAACCTCCTGGCCTGAAAACGGACTATGAACGTTCATCGATCTTTGCAAAAGCAGCCCGGGTTGCCCGCATACCCTCCACGGCCCGCGGAAACCCACCGTAAACGGTGAGTTGAACCATGATCTCCTCGACCTCTTCCCGACTGCAGCCATGATTGAGCGCACCCGGCACATGCACCGCCAGCTCATCCACCCTTGCAAGGATCGCCAGAATCGCGACAGTCACCATGCTGCGATCGCGTCGTGACAGCGCATCCCGCGACCACAATTCACCAAAGCCGAAATCGAAGGCGAGTTCTCCAACACCTCCAAGAGCATCAACGATCGCCTGCCGTGCCGTAGCTGGGTCTGAAGATGTCCGGCCTGCAAACAGGGTCGACATAACCTGTGTCGCCAGCCCGCGGCGAACATCATCGTCTTTTGCTTGGGCTCCTTTCTTCGCCGGAAGGCGTTCAACGTTATCAAGTCTTATCCACACCTGATCAACCAGCCGCGCTGCCTGCATGGCCAGCGGAAAACCTGCATAACCGGCAACCTGATTGACGATCTCCTCAATCTCGTCCCGTGTTACCCCGTGATTAAGAGCACCCTGTACATGGGTAAGAAACTCATCAACAGCGCCGAGTGTGGCGAGAAATGTCACCACGATGA
Source organism: Pseudomonadota bacterium (assembly GCA_027622495.1). Taxonomy (GTDB): domain Bacteria; phylum Pseudomonadota; class Gammaproteobacteria; order Pseudomonadales; family Azotimanducaceae; genus JAQBYL01. Next base: position 8,318 of record JAQBYL010000013.1, on the reverse strand, counting down.
GACTGCGATCGCGGCGCGAAAGTTGCGGTCGACTCCACAGGGTGCCGAGCACATGATCGATGGCGAAACTGCCCAGCGCACCATGTCGGTCCACCATCGCCTGGGCAGCCCTGCCCGGATCGTAGGCGCCACCCCCCAGCGTTCGAAGCAGATCGATGCCCTGCTCACGGCGCTTGCTTTGTGTCGTCATCATGTACCCTGCGATTGATGGATCACCGGCATTCTAGGCACAGCACCTGCAGATGTGAAACCGGGCAGTTCTCCGGATTCGAGGCCGTCATTGCATCGCGTAAAGATCCTGAGATTTTATTTTGGAAACAACGGTGTCGAATCCAGCTCAACCAGTTGGCGCGCCGACCTGGCGGCAGTGGCAGGCAGAAAAATCTCCAGTTGATCGATCACGCATTGAACGCCCCAAAGCAACTGCCCCAATATCTGCTCACAGCCGGTGATGTCACCAGACTTCACAAGCGCCCAGGGGGCTGTTTCGCTGACGTAAACATTCAAAGCGCCGACCACCAGCCAGATCGCCTGCAAGGCATCGTGCAGTTCATACCGCTCAAGGGCCTCATCCACCTGGGTTGCAAGACCCGTCGCCAGATGGCTTTTCAGCGGTGCCGGTACACCATAGCGACGCAGCAGACCGATGGTCCGCGCCAGCAGGTTGCCAAACTGATTAGCCAGCTCGCTTTCATAGACCTCATCGAACCGCGTGAAGTTGAAATCGCCGTCCCGGTGACTGCCGATGTGGCGCAGCAGATAGTAACGAAGTGGATCTGTGCCGAAACGCGCTTGTGCATCCCACGGCGATATCGTGTTCCCCAACGACTTCGAAATCTTCTGCCCATCGATGGTCAGGTAACCGTGCACCCATAAATCAGTTGGCACACGCAAACCGGCAGAGAGCAGAATCGCCGGCCAGTACACGGCGTGAAATCGGGTAACCCCTTTGCCAACCAGGTGAATGATCTGGTCTGCCTGGCGCCAGAACTGATCGAACGTCTGCGTACCGTGGGCATAACCCAGTGCGCTGATGTAATTCGCCAGCGCGTCGAACCAGACATAGTTGACCTGGCTGGCATCAGTTGGCACACGGATCTCCCAGCCACGCGCACGTTCCGTGCTTCTTGATACCGACAGATCCGCCAGCGGCTGGTCGAGAAAACTCAGTATTTCGTTGCGTCGATGTGCCGGTCGAATGGCGAGCTCGCCGGATTCAATGAGCGAGATCAATTGCTGCTGATAGCGGCTCAGGCGAAAAAAGGTGTTCCGCTCGGACACCGCTTCTGGTGCCACACGATGATCCGGACACAGACCGCAAACCAGTTCTGGCTCGCGATAGAACTGTTCACAACCCACACAGTACAAACCTTCGTATGTCCGCTCATACAGATCGCCATTCGCCTCACAGGCCTGCCACAGCTTGACCACAGCGCGCGCATGCCGCGGATCCGAGCTGGTCCTGATGAAGTCATCGTTGGAAATATTCAGAAGCGCGCTCAGAGCTTCAAAACGATCTGCGTTGCGCTGCACAAAGGCCTGGGTCGACACTCCCGCAGCTTCCGCCGCCAGAGCATTCTTCAAGCTGTTGTCGTCAGTTCCATTCAGAAACCAGGTGGTCTTTTCTCGTTTGCGCGCGTGCCTTGCCAGAACATCACCGATGACGAGCTCAAGGGCAAAGCCGATATGCGGTTGCGCATTAACGTAAGGGATAGACGTCGTAATCAAAGTGCTCATGTTTTTCTCCTTCAAGCAATAAAAAGCCGGACTTCCTGTGGGGAGGTCCGGCTTGTTTGAAAGAAGCAAATCTTAAGTTGAGCGCGATCCCCACAGGTGAAGCATGCACATGGGCATAGACATGGCAGGCGCGCGGGCAATCAGCGAGTGGCGCGGGGCAGGTGTGTGACTGATCAGATACAACATGGCGCGGATAGTAGTCGCACCGCCACAACACTGCCAGTATCATCTCTGCTGCCTGACAACGTGAGAAAATCGTGCCAAACAACATCAAACTCATCTCAGGCACCTCCCACCCGGCGTTAGCAAAAGAGATCTCAGTGGCGATGGGGCTCGAGCTGACACGATCTAACATCGTCCGCTTCGGTAATGAAAATATTCTGTTCCAGGCGCTGGAAAACGTCCGCGAATCAGACGCCTTTGTGATCCAGACTTCCTGCTCCCCGGTGTCTGACGGCCTGATCGAACTGCTGATCATCATCGACGCGCTCAAGCATGCATCAGCGCGGCGCATCACAGCGGTACTGCCCTACTTCCCCTACGCCCGATCGGACAAAAAAGACCGACCGCGCATCTCCATCACCGCGCGTCTGGTTGCCGATCTGCTGGAGACAGCGGGCGCTGACCGCGTGCTGACCATGAACCTGCACTCGCCTCAGGTGCAGGGTTTCTTCCGCATCCCCGTCGACCATCTGAACGCAACGCCGATCATCTGCGACTATCTGCGATCCACCACCAACCTGGAAGACAGCGTTCTGGTGGCAGGTGATGTGGGTGAAGCAAAAGATCTGGGTGAGTATGCGACGCGCCTGAATCTGCCCATGGCGATCATCGACAAACGCCGCTATGACGACAGTGAACAACCGGTGGCAGTGGGTCTCATCGGTGACGTCAAGGATCGCAACGCGCTCATCATCGACGATGAAATCGCCAGCGCCGGCACCATGATTACCGCCGCTTCTTATCTGGCCAAACAGGGCGCCAAAAGCGTGGAGGCGGCTGCCGTGCACCCGGTCATGTCGGGCAATGCAAAAAGCCGGCTCGATGAATCGGTGATCGGGCGCGTGGTGGTCAGTAACACAATCCCTGTCCCAGCAGACCGCCTTTCTGCGAGAGTCGAACAGATATCAGTGGCACATCTGTTCGCCAGGGCAATCGAATGCATACACAACGGTGAGTCGGTTTCAGATCTGTTCATCTGATCACCAGCACAACTGCGATGGTTCACCCGATCTAGCGCAGACTCGCACCGAGGATGTCGCGGGCAATGATGTGCCTCTGCACTTCGCTGGGGCCCTCACCGATTCGGCGGATGCGCATTTCGCGGTACCAGCGTTCAAACGGAAAATCCTTGGTCACACCGTAACCACCGAACATCTGCATACAGCGGTCCACCACCCGGCCACCCGCTTCTGAACCCACCAGTTTGGCCATCGCGGCTTCCTTGCGGAACGAATCACCCCGCTGGGCTTTGTGGGCAGCGTCCAGAACTAACCAGGTCGATGTCTGGATGTCGATCTCATTGTCGACCAGCATCCACTGGATGGCCTGACGACTCGATAAAGGGGCACCGAACGTTTCGCGCTGAGGAACATATTCAAGCGCCAGTTCATGAGCTTTTACAGCGACACCAATACATCCTGCGGCATAGGGTATGCGCTGGCGTGAAAGGCGATCGTTGGCGATTGCAAAGCCACGGTTGACCTGGCCGAGGATATTGGTTGCCGGTACCCGCATGTCGTCGAACTGCAGTTCGGTTGCATAGTTTGCCGAGCGCAAAGTGTGAACGATCCGCCGAACATGAAAACCGGGGGTGTCTGTGTCGACAATAAAACAGGTTACGCCATTACGACCTTTTTCAGACGCGGTCCGCGCAAACACCAGGCCGAAGTCAGCTTTGTCTGCACCGCTGATGAATATTTTGCCGCCATTGATTACCCAATCGTCCCCGTCGGCAACTGCACGGGTCTGAATTGCGCGTGCCGGATCACTTCCACCCGAGGGCTCGGTGAGACCAAAAAAACCACGCTTTTCGCCCCTCAGCGTCGGATACAGGTAACGTTCTTTCTGATCATCCGTCGCTTCAAACAGCTGTGCCAGACCGGCGCCGCCAAACACGCCATAACACGGCGAATACAAGCCGGCTCGATGTTGCGCCATCTCGATTGCGAGCAGGGTCCGGGTGACGAGGTCTATCTCCGGCCCGCCATATTCGGGTGGTATGTCCAGACCGTACAGACCCATGGCCTTGGTCTTGACGATTAACCGCTCGCGATCCGCTGGTGGCAGTTGATCTGTGTCTGGATCGAGATTGAGTTCAAGGGGGACGATTTCCTCCCTGACAAAGCGTCGCACCATGCCGACAATCATCTGCTGTTCTTCTGACAGTTGCAGATCCATGCTGCCCTCCTAAACCTGTGCTCTGTTATTCAACCCGGACTCAGACGGCCAAGTTTGCCGGTAAATTCCACTGCCGCCGGTAACTCGCCATGGTCTGCCTTGTGCAGCATCAGAAGTTCCTGGTAGCGAGTCCAGTACGCTGTATTGATTTCATATCGGAAGTGGGTCGCCGCGCTCAGGCGCTTGCTTGCTGCCTGTATTTCACCCTTCAGACCGAACAGACTCTTGCCGCCAGCATAACCAATGAACAGCACCTGGCCGTTTTCATCGGCCAGCTCGAACACGCCCAGGTGCCCTTGTGCATCAAGCTCCGTCAATGGTCGCAGCGGCTTGTCAAATCGGGTGCGCAAGATCTAACCGACCTCGTGTTTTTGCTTCGGCATCACCGAGATTTCCATGGGTGCGAGATGCTCCATATCAATGTCGATCAGATAGGGACCGTCGATGGCCATCCCTCGATCCAGTGCCGCTTCGAACTGGGCAACACTTTTTACCCGTTCTGCGGCAACACCAACGCTTTCAGCCATTTTGCTGAAATTCATTTTGCCCAGATCGGTTTCGTTGATTCGACCAAAGCGGTTCTGCTGCAGCCAGCGCAGCACACCATAACCTCCATCGTTGAACACGCAGATGATCAGAGGTACCTGATATTGAGCGGCTGTGGCCATCTCGGTTGCATGAAACATGAAGCCGCCATCGCCATGAACCACGATGCTGCGCTTGCCTGTTGCAATCGCAGCACCAATGGCCAACGGCAGACCTGGTCCGATCGCACCAGACGACGGATTGATCGAGGTGCGCGGCTCATAGATCGGAAACAGCTGATTGCCGAAGTTGTAGGCCGGGATCGTTGTGTCGCGTACCCACAAACCATCGCGTGGCAATTTGGCGCGCATGGTATCCATCATCACGGCATAGTCGGGACCCAGCCGCTTGCGCATGGCTTCATGCACCCCTTCACGGGCTTCCCAGATTGAATCATTGAACTGACCATCGTTGGGCGAGGTGTCACCCAGACCCTGATTGATGGCTTCAAGAGTGAGGCGTGCATCGCCAATGATCCCGAGGTGCGCATGATGCGTCCGGCCCACCATATTCGGATCAACATCGATCTGCAGCAGTTCGCCCGGTGGGGTTAACCGCGCCCCCTGGCCATCCACCCCTACCGCAAACTTGGTCCCGATGGCGATGGTCAGATCTGCATCGGCAATCGCCTGGTAAATGCCCGCACTCTGGTAGTAGTTGCCGATACAGCGCGGATCGTCTTCCGGGATCGAGCCGCGACCATCCACGGTGGTGATGACCGGTGCATCGAGCGTCCGGGCGAGCGCCTGCAAGGCGGCACTACCGCCGGCTGCAATGACGCCACCGCCAGCTACTATAATCCGGCGTGATGCACCGCGGATCTTGTTCACCGCCTGCTCCACAGCGGCCGGATCAGGAGGAACGCTTATGCCTTCCAGACTTACAAATTCAGGCCGCGGTACTTGCGCGTATTGAAGATTGATCGGAATTTCCAGCGCTCCGGGCGCACCTCGGCCGGTGAACATGTCGCGCACCACAAGATTCAATGCCTCTGCCAGTTGCCCGATGTGGCGTGGACTTTCTACCCGGCGCGCCACCGTCTTGAGCATGGGCAGCTGATTTTCTGCTTCGTGAACGTAGCTCAACCCTTTGCCGTAAAAGGCTGTTTCTGCCTGACCGGTGATCACCAGCACGCGCGATGAGGCATACATGGCCTCGTACAAACCAGTGACTGTGTTGGTGGTGCCAGGCCCGGTGCTGGCAATCATGACGCCCAGTTTGCCGGTTGCCCGTGCGTAACCGTCCGCTGCGTGTGTGCCGGCCTGTTCGTGGCGTGCATCGATGATCCTGGTCTTGCCGAGCCGGTTGATCGCATCGAAGATCGGCATGTTGTGGATGCTGACTATGCCAAATACGTTCTCCACCCCAAACGCTGCGAGGCCCTCGGCAATCAGATCAGCGCCGGTATAACTCATAAATTCTCCAGTATCGGTTGGTTAGTTGCTTCGAGGTGCTAAATGACTATCCGACGCACGGGGCCTCGAGTCAAGGCGCAGGGGCAGCACCGCCAGGATCGGAGGATCAACCCTGCAATCAATCATCGCGTTCTGTGGTCAGGCGTTCGATGTCAAACAACGGATCAAGACCCGCGAGGGTCGGCAGTTGCCGATAAAGTGCAAATATGTCCGTCGGCTGGCGCCCCATATCGCCGCTTGTCATGAAGCTTGAGTAGGCGTTACGAACTGCTTCGACGCTGAGCACCTGCGCCGTAAAGGGATCGATCACGATGTTGAAACCGCGCGCCGCCCAGCCTTGCGTATCAAAGCGATTGAGCACGGAGATGGCCGCCAACGGTACACCGATCTCTTGCCTGGCACGCAACCACTGGTCGTCGGTTTCAGGCATCAGCATGATCAGATCAGCACCTGCCTGAACGTAGGCCCGCGCCCGCCCGACGGTTGAACGCCAATCTTCGTTCTTCACAGCACCCGTGCGCGCGATGATCAGAAAGTCCTCATTCTTACGGGCGTGAACCGCCTGAGTGATCTTCTGAACCATCTCCTCGAGCGTAACAAGATGCTCAACACCACGATGGTGACTGACCCGTTTTGGAACAACCTGGTCTTCGATCTCAATCGCGCTGGCACCGGTGGCTTCGATCTCCTGCACCGCGCGATAGGTGTGCACCGGGTCACCAAAACCGACACCCCCATCCACAATGACCGCAAGATCGCTTTGTGCAACCACCCTGCGCGTCACGTCGGCGACTTCGGTCAGCGTGAGCAGTGCTTCGCTCACACCATAGGCATAACCCAATGCACCGCCACTCACGTATGCAGAAACAAAACCGCACTGCTGTGCAATCCTTGCGGTCAGTGGATCCAGCGCCAGCGGTGAATAAACCACGTCGCCACGACTGACTGCCTGACGCAAACCGGTTGCGCTTGCCATGATCTTCTGCACCTCTCGTCTACTCTGGTCACTAACATGCCACGAACAAATTCCGCTAGGCTAGTGGCGTGTTACGTCAGGCCATGTTCAACATGCCTGCGACCTAAACAAATTCAGGGGAGTAGAGAAATGACAGGACGAATCGCGGGCAAAACCGCGTTGATTACCGGTGCCGCATCCGGCATCGGCCTAGGCTGTGCGTATCGGCTTGCAGAAGAAGGCGCCAACGTGATGCTGACCGACATCCAGGTGGACGAAGGGGAAGCTGCCGCGGCCTACATTAACGAGATCGGCGGAAACGCCCGCTTCTTAAGCCACGACGTAACCAGCGAAGAACAGTGGGAGGCGGCGATCGCTGCGACCTGCGAGGCTTTCGGCAGTCTCGACATCCTGGTGAACAACGCAGGCATCGGCATCGCTGCCAGCATCATCGAAATGTCCCTTGCTGACTGGCAGCGACAGCAGGCAATCAATCTGGATGGCGTGTTCCTGGGCCTCAAACACGGCATCCGGCAGATGAAAGACAACGGTGGCGGGTCGATCATCAACATCTCATCGGTGGCCGGTCTGAAAGGCTCTGCAACCCTCGCTGCCTACTGCGCAACCAAAGGTGGCGTGCGCCTGCTGACCAAGGGGGTTGCCCTCGAATGCGCAGCCAACCGCTGGAACATCCGGGTAAATTCGGTCCATCCGGGCATCATCGACACCCCGATCTGGACCAAGGTCGCGAATCCCGGGCTCTTAAGTGACGGTGCCAACACCATCGACCCCGACGAACTGGCTGCCAACGGTGCGCCCACCGGACGCGCCGGTAAACCACTGGATATCGCCAATGGGGTGCTGTTCCTGGCCTGCGATGAATCGAGTTACATGACCGGCTCGGAACTGGTGATCGACGCCGGTCTGAGCGCATAACAGCCCGGAAAGGCACGAACGACGGCCGGGGCTTAAGATTTCCTGCGAATCCAGCCACGGGTTTTACGGGTATTCCTATTCTTGTCGCATATGCGACTATAGTTCCGCGCGGGAGTCTGATGCGAAAGCCGACGCTCCGGCACACGAACACGGCAACAGGAGAGAGAGATGAAATTCGGCATTTTTTATGAGCATCAACTACCCCGCGACTGGGACGAGTTCAGCGAACATAAACTCATGAAGAATTCGCTGGATCAGATCGAACTGGCGGACAAGCTCGGTTTCGACTA
>JAQBYL010000476.1 GCA_027622495.1 Pseudomonadota bacterium | reverse complement strand
AGGACATCGGCGATCTGCGCGATGGAGATGCCAAGCTCGCCCAGACGCGTGCGCGATATTTCCAGGTGCACAACTTCGTTCTGACTGCCGCCGATGGTGATCTTTTTAATCCCCTCCACCAGAACCAACTGCTTTTTCAATTCATCTGCGGCGTCCTTGAGATCGCGGTAGCTGTAGTCTGGTCCAGTAAGCGCAATGTACACGCCGTACACATCACCGAAATCATCGATGATCGTTGGTCCAATGACCCCGGGTGGCAGCTTGGTAGACATGTCCTGCATCTTGCGACGCAACTCATCGTAGATGTTCGGAAAATCGTCCGCTTTGTACTCGTCCTTGAACTCGATGTTCAGATCTGACATCCCCGGGCGGGAAATCGACATCTTGATTCTCTTCAGCTGTCCCATCAGCTGCAGGGCCTCTTCGATGTGATAGGTCACCTCATCCTGGACTTCGGCCGCCGTTGCACCGGGGTACAACGTGATGATCTTGGCCTGCTTGATCGTGAAATTCGGATCTTCGAGCTTGCCCATCTGCTCGAAGCCCCAGGCACCTCCGGCCACCATGATGATGACGATCAGCCAGGAGATAACCTTATTTTCAACAGAAAATGCACCAATGTTCATGTGTGTTCCCGACCTGCCGACTAAGCTTCGTCTCGCGGTTGCGATGCCTGTTCTGTCTGCTTCATCAGGGTCACTTTCATCCCCTCAGCCAGATACGCAGCACCTGCAGTAACGACCCGCAGGCCCGGTTCGAGACCGTCGAGGACCTCGATGCTGCGACCGACCATGCGACCGACAGTAACCGGTCGCTCATGGACCGTCATACTGTCTTCATCAACAACCCATACACGCGAAGCAAGAGTGTTGTCGCCAACAACCGCTGTAAGGGGCAGGTAATAGATCGAATCTGCGTCGATCAGCTTCGACATATCGATGACCACACTGGTCGTCATGCCAGGCAGAATCGTCACGTCGTCGACCGGTGGCAGAAGGAACGTCACCTGAAAAGTCTGCGTCTGCTGGTCGGCGCGATTGGATGCTTCTTTGAAAGTCAGCGGAAACCGCCTTCCCGGCGCATTGTCGAATGACGCCCACACATCAAGTTTGTCTCGGTTTTCACCGGGGGTTTGCGACGGCAGGGCAAGGATGATGTTCTCGGCCACATCAATCTGAACTTCCAGCGCCCGCCGATCGATGATCGAAAATACCGTCTGACCAGCAATCACTTCCTCAAATGCATCAACATTTCGATTGGCAACCTGCCCATCGAACGGAGCACGTAAATGGGTGTATTCCAGATTCTGCCTGGCCTGCTCGAGCGCTGCGTCCGCTGACTTGAAGGCCGCTTCGACTGCATCGTAATCCCGTCTGGAGATCGCACCTTCCTGAACCAGCGTCTTGCTCCGTTCATAGTCCTTGCTGGTCCGATCCCAGGTGGCCTGTCGGTCTTTAAGTGTAATCTTGTAGTCGGTCTGGTCGAGCCGGGCGAGAATCTGGTCCCGTTTGATTTCAACCCCTTCCTTCACCAGTAACTCGGAGACTTTACCACGGACCCGGAAGGCCAGATCAGCACGCTTGGACGAGTCGATGCGCCCAGGAAAATTTCGTACGCCTTCGCCAATGGGAGATTCGACCAGCAGGCTTTTCACTGGTCGCGAGACTTCCGCTTTGGTCTCATCCAAAGGTGCTGAACAACCCGTTGTTAGTGCCAACAGGCACAACGCAGAAGGAAATGTCCGGAAAACCGTGTGGGTAAAGGAGGCTCGCATAATCTTCATCATATCGGGGGAAGGGTGCAGTCTAAGGGGCACAGCCCGGGTGCGCCAGCATCGGTTCCGTTTGATCTATCTGCATTAAGCTCGGCATCCAGATCAAGGTTTTCATTTGCTATGATGCTCGCTTTGCTGCATTTCGGTCAGAGACCACAACCTGGGCGGACACAGGCAGTCAGTTTTCGGAGAGATAAAACATGCAAACCCCAATCCTCGTCGGTGTTGCTCAGGTGGAACAGCGAGTTGATGATCTGGCTGACGCGCGCGAGCCTCTGGTCCTCATGATCGAAGCCATCGGTAAAGCGGCGCAGGATGCAGGCTGCCCTGCACTTCTCAAGAACGCTTCATCAGTCAGAGTGATCCGCGGCGTATGGCCTTACAAAAATCCAGCCAGGGCCGTCGCCGAGGCGATCGGTTGCGCTTCTGCAGAGACGGTGATGGCGCCATTCGGCGGCAACTACGTGCAGACCACGGTCAATGCATCGGCGCTGGAGATACAAGAGGGCTCGAAAGACATCATCATCATTACCGGTGCCGAATGTGGCAATACCTGGGCACGCACCCGTCGCGCCGGTAATCGGGTTGAATGGAGCGAGCTGCCGGGAACGCCGGATCGAATGATCGCAGAAGACAAACCCATGGCGCACGAGCTGGAAATGGCTCTGAACATCAAAGCACCAATTCAGGTTTATCCCATGTTCGAAAACGCCCTGCGGCATCAACTGGGTGAAACCATCGACCAGCACATCAAGCGGGTATCTGATCTGTGGGCAGGTTTTTCGGCTGTGGCCGCAGACAATCCGCACGCCTGGATCCGTGAAGCGAAATCTGCGGAAGAAATTCGTACGCCTTCGAACATCAACCGTCCGGTCTCCTTTCCTTACCCCAAGTTCATGAACTCCAACAACAACGTCGATCAAGGAGCAGCGTTGATCATGTGTTCGGTGAGCAAAGCAAAGGAACTCGGAATCGATGAGCGCCGCTGGCTGTACCCCTGGGCCGGCACCGAGGCGCATGATCACAACTTTGTATCGAACCGCGACAATCTCTACAGCTCACCTGGCATTCGCACCGCCGGTGGTCGCGTGCTCGAGATGACCGGGCTCACGCCCGATGCACTGGATCGTGTGGACGTTTACAGCTGCTTCCCCTCTGCGGTTCAGGTAGCCGCCCGGGAAATCGGCCTGGATACATCCAGACCACTGACCGTGACAGGCGGGCTCACGTTTGCAGGCGGGCCGATGAACAACTATGTGATGCATTCCATTGCGCGGATGGCTGACCTGCTTCGCGATGTACCAGGTACAAAGGGTCTGATCACTGCTAACGGCGGCTACCTCACAAAACATGCATTCGGCATATACAGTACCGACGAACCTGCACAGCCCTATCGACACGAAAGTCCACAGGCACAAGTGGATGCCATGCCAAAGCGCGAGGTTGTGGCCGGTCACGAAGGGCGTGCCGAGGTCGAGAGTTATACCGTCATGTATGGTGCCAAAGGGCCTTCGATCTCCTACATGGCCTGCCTGCTACCTGACGGTGATCGGGTGTGGGC
>JAQBYL010000475.1 GCA_027622495.1 Pseudomonadota bacterium | reverse complement strand
CTATCCGATCGCATGGCTGTTGGCCAATCTGCCGTTACGCACATCGAACTTGCTGATGATCCTGGTGCTGCTGCCATTTTGGACCTCGCTTCTGGTGCGCACATCGGCATGGATCGTGCTGCTCCAGCAGCAGGGCGTGATAAATGATGCGTTGGTCTACGTAGGGCTTGTCAGTGACGACAACCGACTGCAGATGATGTTCAACGCGACCGGGACAGTGATCGCGATGACTCATATCCTGTTGCCATTCATGATCCTGCCACTGTTCTCGGTGATGAAAACCATCCCGCCGACCTATCTGCGCGCGGCCAAGTCGTTGGGCGCCACTGACTGGACGGCGTTCTGGAGGGTTTATTTCCCGCAGACGGTTCCGGGTATCGGGGCCGGAGCAATCCTCTGCTTCATCCTGGCGATCGGGTACTACATCACCCCGGAGCTCGTCGGTGGCACATCGGGCGTCTTCATCTCGAACCGGATCGCCTATCACATATCAAGTTCGCTGAACTGGGGTCTGGGCGCGGCACTCGGGACTATGCTGCTGGTGGTGGTTCTGGCCCTTTACTGGGTTTACGATAAGATCGTTGGCATCGATAACGTGAAGCTGGGGTAATCCGATGGCACTTCCTCCATATCTGACCACCGGCCAACGGGTCTGGTACTACAGCTTCCGGGTTATCTGTGGGTTGCTGTTTTTCTTCCTGATCTTCCCGATCATGGTGATCATACCTCTCAGCTTCAACGCCGAGGATTTCTTCACCTTCACGCCGGAAATGCTGTCGTTTAGCGCCGAGGGCTACTCGCTCAAGCATTACGAGGATTTCTTCGGGAACAGTGATTGGCAAAGCGCGTTGAGAAACTCGTTCACGATTGCGCCGGTGGCTACCCTGCTTTCGGTGAGTTTTGGTACCTTGGCTGCGATTGGGCTCAGCCAGCCGCATGTGCCGTTCCGGGGCGCAATCATGGCGACTCTGATCTCGCCTATGATTGTGCCGCTGATTATCTCGGCCGCCGGAATGTATTTCTTCTATTCAACCCTTGGGATTCAGGGCACATTTCTGGGCGTCGTTCTGGCGCACGCCGCTCTGGGTACACCCTTCGTCATCATCACTGTAACCGCGACGCTGATCGGCTTTGACCAGAGCCTGGTGCGGGCGGCGGCGAATATGGGGGCGGGGCCGGTGCGCACCTTCTTCAAGGTGCAGATGCCGCTGATCTTGCCGGGAGTGATCTCGGGCGGTCTGTTCGCATTCATCACTTCGTTTGACGAGGTTGTTGTGGTGCTGTTCGTCGGATCGGCTGGGCAGAAGACACTGCCATGGCAAATGTTCACTGGCCTGCGAGAGCAGATTTCTCCGACCATTCTCGCGGTGGCATCGCTCATGGTCTTCGTGTCGATCCTGCTTCTCACCACGCTGGAACTGTTGCGCCGTCGCTCCGAGCGCCTGCGCGGGTTGTCACCGGGATGATGCGACGCCTGGTGGCGGCGCTGGTTGCACTTGCTGCATGGGTGTTGCCTCTCGACGCTGCGCCCCTGGCAGCGCCATGTCCGCCGCCGTCCTCGGAGCTTTTGTTCCATAGTTGCTGGGGTCAGGCGCGCCTGGCGATCCGCCTGTTGCCCGAGGATCTGCCGCTCAGTGCCGCTCCGCAGGCTGGCCGCAGGCTGATTGTGACCGGCGCCTACACCGGTCGTGACACGCGTGGTGAAGGCTTGCCGAAGCCGGTCGGACTGTTCATCCATCAGGGTCAGGTTCTCAACCCGAATCTTGGTCGAATGGATGGCGTATTGGTCGTTGACCCGGCCGACGGAGTTCCGCGGCTACATCACCGGGCACGTCTGCAGCTCGCTGAAAACAGCTATGACCTGACCATGTTGGAGCAGCGTCGCCAGTTCATCCGTGCCGCGGCATCCGCGGGTGTATCGGTAATGCAGAGCCACTTGCTGATCGCCGATGGTAAGGTCGATGTGCGGCCCGGTGACGGCGCTCCGGCATTTGTCAGGCGGCTCCTTTTCATCGAGACCAGTGGGTTCGGCATCTTTCAGACCGAATCCGCCATGACGCTTCACGATGCCGCTATTCGGCTGGCTCAGGCCCATGCACCGAAAATGGCGTTGAACCTCGACATGGGTTCGTACGATTTTTGTCGGTTTTCGCAGGGTGGGCGCGAAATTGGGTGCGGCATTCTGGGCGGGACGGCCAAGCTTTCCAACCTGCTACTGATGACTTCCGACTGACGGGCGATCTGCAATTGTGCTTTTGCTTTTGCGTCCCTACATGCAAGGCGAAGGAGGAACGGCGATGTTTCTTGTAGTGATGCGGATTGCCATGCTGATGGCGGTGCTGACCGCGATATATATCGCGCTTGGCTGGTACATGCGGTGGGACCGGAGGCGTCGGCTTGAATCCGAGCACGCCGGTGGGGCCGACGCGGCGCTGTCGCGCGAGGACTACGTTACCAAGGGTCTTGCCGCATATGATCGCTCGTGGGAGCGCAAGGCTTTGGTTGGTATCTTTATCCTGCCTATTCTGGTGGCGCTCGGCGTTGCGCTGCTCGCCTATTTGAACTGACCGCGGTCACGCGCCTTCGAGCCTGCGCCCTAAGGGCACGCTGCGGCGCACATCTCGCATCAGGAACAGCTTCGCAATTGGCCGCGATATCTGGCGGCCTGGTCGGCCACTTGCGTCGCCACAGCGCGCAGCCAGTCTTTGTTCTTCCAGTCTCCGCGCTTAAACCCGGTATGGCCATCGTGATAGGCGAGGTAGTGGTTAAACGCGTCATGCATCAGGATCTGGCTCGTGACCAGGGTCTTCCCCATGTACCATCCGACAAAATCGGACGCGTCCTCGAAGTCGTCGCGGTCCGCTCCCGAGTTCCCGGATTCGCTTCGGTACCAATCCCAGGTGCTGTCTATCGCCTGGGCGTAGCCATAGGCGGACGAGATACGGCCCCATGGGATCAGTCCGAGAGCGTATCGCTTGCGCGGTCGGGCCTCGGAACGGAAGCTGGATTCCTTCCAGATGATCGCCATCTGCACTTCTACCGGTGCGCCCCATCGGATTGCCGATGCTAGCGCTGCGTCACGCCACCCTGGGCGCTCGGCAAAGATTGCGCAAATGTCGTCCTGGGCGCTTGGCGGTCCGGAAGGCGTCGACGAACAGGATCCCACTGCCAGCGCCACCAGGAAGGCACTCGCAAAAGATCGAAAGCCAGAGATCCACTGCCCGTTTTTTTTCATTGCCCGCAGAATAGCAGAAAGTTCTCGATTCCGGGAACAGAGAATTTTCGTTCAGAGCAATAGCGCCAATGCCAACGAAATCTCCATCACTGAAATCAGACTGGACA
>JAQBYL010000474.1 GCA_027622495.1 Pseudomonadota bacterium | reverse complement strand
GGCTTGTCATGCCAAAGCACACCTTGCGGAAGTGGGTCAGTTTGTTGCGCGAACCGCGACAGAAGTACACGGCGGCATGGGTTTTACCGATCTGCTGGGGCTGCACTACTGGTTCAAGCGGATTGGTTTTAACCGCCAGATACTCGGTGCGCCGGAGTTGGTGCGGGAAGAAGCAGCGCGGGCACAGAATCTTTAAGCCTGCGATCGCAGGCATTCGCACTTACCTCGCGATGTTCTTCCAGGTTGCCCTGGCGATGTCCTGTGCCAGATACAACGCCGAGTCCGGCCGGAAGGATTCGGAACGGCCGACCCACACAGGCTCTTCGCTCTTCGCGTCGAAGATGGTGGTGACCAGAATCACCGTGCTGCGTGTGTCCACCCGCTCATTCTTGGTCAGTGTGATGGTGTTGTTGTAGCCGCCGTAATAACTCCCGTAGCTGGGATAGTAGGGGCCGGTGTAGTAGGTGCGCACCTGTGGCGGGATGTAGGTCTTTTCATCCTGAATGGTTTCGAGCTTGGTTGCCATCACGTAGCTGATGTTGTTCTTTGCAACATAGGCCACGACATCTTCGCGCTGGGGAAAGGTATCGCCAAGGGCATTCCGGCTGATGGTCCCTTTGATCCCCACCCTCTGCATGGCTTTTTCCATCTCGTTTTCGAACAGAAAACGATGCGTTTCGTTATAGGTGACCATCACGATCAGGACGTTGTCGAGATCGCCCCGTTTGAAGGTTTCGGCCTGCCAGTGATCGACAAGTTTGGTTGAAGCAACACATGCACTCAACGTCAGAATCGCGAGCAGCATAAGCAGTGTTTTACAATGGTGCATTTGTTCTTCCTTAAACATCATCAGACAGACGCACGAGCATCTTGCCGGTATTTTGACCCTGTAACAGGCCGATCAGCGCATTCGGTGCTTCAACAATTCCTTCCATGATGGTCTCGCTGTATTTCATGCGCCCTTCACTCATCCAGGTGCGCATGTCTTTCAGAAACTGATCCTTCATATGGTTGAATTCGTAAACCACAAAACCCTTCATGGTGACCCGGTTGTAGATCATGTTCGAAAGCGTAGTCACCCCTTCAGAGCGCGCGCCTTTGTTGTTGTACGCCGAGATCATGCCACACACAGGTATCCGGCCGAGCGGTCGCATCTGTCCGCACGCGGCGTCCAGGTGTGCGCCACCGACATTTTCAAAATATACATCGATGCCATCAGGCAACCCGATATGCAGTTCCTTGCTGATGCTGCTGGTTTTGTAGTTGAACGCGTAATCAACGCCAAGTTCGTTTTTCAAGTAGGCGACTTTGTCATCAGACCCGCAACTTCCAGCGACACGGCAGTTCTTTATTTTGGCAATCTGACAGGCAACGCTGCCAACAGCACCGGCGGCAGCCGAAACAAAAACGTTCTCGCCATCCTTCAGCTCACCGGTCACCAGCAACCCGCCATAGGCGGTCAGACCGGTTCCGCCGAGGATGTGCAGGTGC
The DNA here is from genome assembly GCA_027622495.1 of Pseudomonadota bacterium. Taxonomy (GTDB): domain Bacteria; phylum Pseudomonadota; class Gammaproteobacteria; order Pseudomonadales; family Azotimanducaceae; genus JAQBYL01. Next base: position 1,851 of record JAQBYL010000474.1, on the reverse strand, counting down.
GTGGTCAACGACTCTCCCTGCGGTTTGATCAGGCTCAGATCTTTCCCATCAGAGCGATAGTATTCGCGGAACCCACAGCGATGCAGAACGTAGCTGCCAACCGGATAAGCCTCTACGGTACTCTCCATCACCCGTCCAATCGCGCCACCTCCCATGACCGCATCCAGCCTGGTCTGACCGTTGGATAATGCCGGACGCATCGCCGGATCCACCGACATATAAAGATTCCTAATCAGCACACCTTCGCCTTCGGTATTAACTTTGTTTTCAACAACGGCGAAGTTTGCAGGCACAGGCAGCCCGTCGGGGCGCGATACCAGGTGGATTTCGCGGTTGGTCAGCTTGGACATCTGGTCCTCAAAGTAGATGGACAAACCCGATTAGAATACAGTCATCTGCGTTTAACAAACCTTGTTTCCCCTGCGCGGCAAGTTGGAGAATGTGTATCAACAAAACTCAACATGAGAAGGTCACGCCGGGATGAGAGTCGCAATCAATGGTTTCGGCCGTATGGGGCGACTGGCCATGCGCACTGCGTGGCGCTGGCCCGACATCGATATTGTGCACGTGAACGAGATTGCCGGTGACAGCGCCAGTGCTGCACATCTGCTGCAGTTCGATTCTATTCATGGCACCTGGGATGTTCCGGTGGATCACGACAATGATCGCCTCATCATCGATGGTCAGACGGTCGGCTACACCTCGAATGAGCCCCTTCAGGCAACGCCCTGGCGCGAGCTCGGGGTCGATCTTGTTGTCGAGTGCACCGGCCGTTTTAAAACGAGTAAAAGCCTGGCGGCGTATTTTGAAGCAGGTGTTTCAAAGGTGGTGGTCTCGGCACCGGTAAAAGACGGCACCCTTAACGTTGTTGTTGGCGTCAACGATCATCTGATCGACCCACACGTACACCATCTGGTCACGGCTGCATCCTGCACGACCAACTGCATTGCGCCCATTATCAGTGTTCTTAAGCCCGCTTTTGGCATCCGCCACGGCACGCTGACCACCATTCACGACATCACCAATACCCAGAGTGTTCTCGATCAGTACCATCCGGATCTGCGCCGTGCACGCGCAAGCGGCCTGTCGCTGATTCCAACCTCCACTGGCTCGGCGAGTGCAATCGCAGAAATATTCCCGGAGTTGCGCGGCAAGCTGGATGGCCTTGCCGTACGGGTTCCGCTGGCAAACTCATCGTTGACAGATTGTGTGTTTGAACTGGAAACCTCCACTACCGTGCAGGCTGTTAATGCTGCGTTCAAGAAAGCCGCCGAGGGTCGCTTGAAGGGCATTCTGGGCTATGAGGAGCGACCGCTTGTATCAGCAGATTACAAAGGCGACACACGATCGAGCATCATTGACGCACTCTCCACCATGGTCATAGACCATACCCAGGTGAAAGTCCTTGCCTGGTACGACAACGAGATCGGTTACGTCAATCGAATGATGGAACTGGTCAGCAGGTTAGTGCAATCGATGTAGTCATGCGCCAGTACGCGATCATGACCGGCAGTTACTGGGCATTCACCCTCACCGACGGCGCTCTGCGCATGCTGGTGATCCTGTACTTTCATCAGCTTGGTTACAGTCCTCTGGATATCGCCTGGTTATTCGTGTTCTACGAGCTATTCGGCATGGTGACTAACCTGCTTGGTGGCTGGGTCGCTTTACGGCTTGGCCTTGCGGCTACACTGATCACCGGCCTGTTTCTGCAGGTGGGCGCCTTGACCATGCTGATGGTTGACGACGGGCTGTTGAGCGTCGGTTATGTCATGTTCGCACAGGCGTTGTCCGGCATCGCCAAGGACCTGAATAAGATGAGCGCCAAGAGCGGCGTCAAACTCATCACTC
>JAQBYL010000473.1 GCA_027622495.1 Pseudomonadota bacterium | reverse complement strand
GTCGCACCTGTTTGATCTCAGCATTCTGAAATTCGGGAAGAAGACGATTCAGTTCGGCTGTGATGCGCTCGTTAACATCGCTCATTGCATATTCAGTTTGCGAAACTGATGCGGCGAAACAGACGTCCAGCGCACGAAGGCGCGGCGGAAATTGGTGGCTTCGCCAAAGCCGATCAGTTCCCCGATTTCCTGGATCGACAGACGGGTTGTGCGCAGATAATCCTTGGCGAGGCGTGCGCGAACATCATCGCTCAACACCTGAAACGTGGTGTCTTCGTCCTGAAGTCTGCGACGCAATGTGCGCGTGCTCATGTTGAGCTCACCCGCCACGTTTTCAGCCGACGAGTGCGCGCCGGGATTACCAAGCAGTATCTGACGGATCTGATTGGCGAACGTGCGATGTTCCTCGATCTGGTCGAGCAGTTCCTGACAGGACTTCTGCAGAAGCGTGGACGCAACGGCATCCGCTTCGCGAATCGGCAGATCGAGAATTCTGGGATCAAGCCAGAACCTGGTAATGGGGGCATCAAATACCGGTTCCACGCCAAAAACATCCCGATAACGGTCGGCATGCACGGGACGTTCAAAGGTCAGTTCCAGACGGGTCGGGTTGATGTGCCGGTCCAGGAGCAGCCGCAGCAGCAGGGGAAAGGTCGAGATCAGGTCCTCAACCACCTGGCGAAAGATCGGCGGGCCCAGCGACAGAACATCCACCAGATTGATATGGGCCGCATCGAGGTCTTCGTCGAAGGTGATCTGCATGAGTGGACCGGCAGTGCGGTAGTACTTCATGGCGATGCGGATGGCATGGCGCAGGGTCTGCGAACTCATCATCGCGTAACCGAGAATGCCGTAGTTGGCGATACTGAATTCAGCCCGGGTGCGCAGAAAAAAGTCCGCCGGTACAGGCGCAGATCTCAGATTCTCGTGGATGGTGATCATCTGGCGGAAGCTGATGCGGGTGTGGGCCGCACCCAACCCGGCAAATTCCAGCCCGGTTCCAGCAAGCGTAACCGAGGGATCTACCCCTTCGCGCAACGCCCGATCACACAGCCCCGCGGCATTGCGGAGCGGAACCAGACGGCTGTTGAGCGCGGGTTGCGGCGGCGACATACACGGTTGCCTGCAGGGTTACCTCTGCACTGTCCGGAATTGATCAGAAATTGTCAACACCCGTTCCTAACAGCAGATTCAGACAGGCAGGCTGCGATTCGCACCAGTAGAATAGCCCGCCATGGATGTCACCTTTGCCCGATTTGTTCACGCCTTGCGCAGTGCAGGTGTCGCCGTCTCGCCGGCAGAAACGCTGGATGGATTTGCTGTGATCCAGCATGTGGGGGTGCATGATCCGGTGCTTCTGCAGAATGCGCTCAGTCTGACGTTCGCCAAGAGCCGCGAAGAAAAGGCCAGTTTCAGCGAGTGCTTCGATCGTTTTTTTCATCAGCTGGCATTTTCTGAGCCGCCCAAACGCACCATGCTCCGCAACGTCGACGCCCAGGCTTTTATGGCGGAGCTTAAAAACCGGGCGAGTGAGGATGCACAGACACTCATTGCGAGCATTCTCAAAGGCGATCAGAACACCCTCGCCTACCAGGTGCAGCAGATCGCCGGGCGCATTCACATTCAGGACATGCACAACCTGCGCGAAAAAAGCGGCTACGCTGAAAAGATCGCCGGTCACCTGCACGTAAAAGAACTGCAGACCCTGGCAGGTGAGTCAACGGGGGCGAGTGCGGTAACGCTCAACTATCTGCGCCAGTACATCACCAGTCAGGTTCGTGAGTTTGTTAACACTCAGTATCAGCTACTGGTGGATTCATCGGGGAAAAAAGCACTGATCGATGCCGCGTTGAAAAGCAATCTGGATCAGTTGTCACCGGCCTATTACGCTGATGTTGAAAAGGTTGTAAAAAAGCTCGCAGACCGTCTGGCCCAACAGCATCGGCGGCGGCGCAAACGGACTCAGCGCGGTGTGCTCGACCTCAAACGCCTGTTGCGCGACAACATCGCCTACGATGGGGTGATGTTCCGGCTGGCGTTCCGGCAACGCAAGAACGAACCATCGACTGTGTATGTAGTCTGTGATGTGAGCAACTCAGTGGCACGGGTGGCGCGCTTTCTGCTGCTGCTTCTGCACAACCTGGCAGACTTGCTACCGAATCTGCGATCGTTTGCTTTTTCAAATCAACTGGGCGAAGTCACAGACCTTTTCGAAGCCCATGACCACACCCGGGCAATCGAGGAAACGATGATCCTGTGGGGCAAAGGCACCACCGACTATGGTCGTGCGCTGCTGGACTTTCGCGAGCTTGTTAAGAATGACCTGGATCATCGTTCGACCGTGATTTTCCTCGGTGATGCCCGATCGAACTATTTCGATCCGCGGATCGATGTGTTGAAGGCAATCTCGAAGAGGGTAAAGCAGGTGTTCTGGTTGAATCCGGAGAGCCGCGAAACCTGGGGAGTTGGCGACTCCGAAATGCTGCGCTACTCAGCGCACTGCCTGCAGACCGACGTCTGTCACCGGCTCACCGACATCGATCGCTTTGCTGACAGGCTGATCAACGCAACGCGTTAGTAGTCGGATCCCGTCGCCACCTGCGGTCAGTTAATGCCTGCGGCAAACGCAAGTGTCGGACCGATCTCGTCGTGCACCACCAGGTCAGCAATGGAATCAAGCGGTGTCGGTTCGCGATTAACGATTGCAAGTTTTGCGCCCAGGTGTTTTGCGTGCTCCGGGAATGCGGCAGCGGGATAAACCACCAGGCTTGATCCGGCAACAATCATCAGATCGCACTGAGAGACAATCTCCTGCGCGCGTGCCATTGCGTCCTCCGGCATGGCCTGGCCGAACGAGATGGTCGCAGACTTGATAACACCGCCACAGCGACTGCAGGGGTCCACACTACCGAGACTGCGGAACTGCTGTTCCAGATCTGCCAGTTCATAGCGGGTCGCACAGGACAGGCAGGTCGCGAAGCTGTTGTTGCCGTGCAGCTCGATGACCTTGTCGGCCGGCACACCACCGTGCTGATGCAGGTTATCGACGTTCTGTGTGATGACACCGATGCACTTGTTCATTTCGACCAGGCGCGCTACCGCAAGATGGCCCTTGTTCGGTTTAGCTTCTGCCCACACGCGATGTTCGCCGCTGAATCGCCGACCCCAGGATTCCTTGCGCTTGGCTTCGGAACTGACAAAGTCCTGAAAGTCGATGGGCGTCACCTTGTTCCACAGACCGGTTCCAGGGGAGCGAAAGTCGGGGATGCCCGACTCGGTGCTGATACCAGCGCCGGTGAAGAAGGCAATCTTCGACGCCTTGTCGATCATTGCCGCCAGGGCTTCGATTTT